>JBIOIC010000048.1:0-11529 GCA_044449625.1 Gemmatimonadales bacterium
CCTCACCCCCGCCCCCTCTCCCGGCGGGAGAGGGGGGATAGATTCGTTATATGCGCGCCATCGTCTATGCCGGGACCGGCGGGATTGAGGTCATTCAACTCCGCGAGGTGCCGACTCCGGAACCGGGGCCGGGCCAGGTCCGGGTGCGGGTTCACGCCGGGGGGCTCAATCGGGCCGATATCCTGCAACGGCGCGGTGGGTATCCGGCGCCGCCAGGGTGGCCGGCCGACATTCCGGGGCTCGAGTTCGCCGGCGAGGTCGACGCGCTCGGCTTCGGGGTGACGCGTTGGCGGATTGGGGACCGGGTGATGGGACTGGTCGGCGGAGGTGCTCAAGCAGAGGCAGTCGTCATCCACGAGGCGGAGGCGCTCGCGGTCCCGACGGATCTGTCGTGGACCGATGCGGCGGCGATCCCGGAAGCTTTCCTCACCGCCTGCGACGCGCTGTTGGTCCGCGCCCGTCTCCGGCCGGGGGAACGCGTTCTCATCCACGCCGCCGGGAGCGGTGTCGGTACGGCGGCGGTGCAGGTCGCCAAGCAGCTCGGCGCCACGGTCCTTGGCACCGCTCGCAGCGCCGAGAAGCTCGAACGACTGGCGACCCTCGGCCTCGATCAAGCGATCGATACCTCCGTCTCGGAGTTCCGCCAACGGGTGACCTCACCGGTGAATATCGTCGTCGATGTGATCGGCGGCCCGGTGTTCGCCGACAACCTGGCGGTACTCGCACCGCGAGGCCGTCTGGTGCTGCTGGGATTCCTGGCCGGCGGGAAGTTCGAGGGTGATCTGAGTCTGATCCTCCGCCAGCGTCTCGAGGTGATCGGCACGATGATGCGGGCCCGGGGCCCGGCAGAGCGGGTCGAACTGGCCGATCTCTGGCGCCGGGAACTCCTGCCGCGGTTCGAGGCGGGGACGCTCCGGCCGGTGGTCGGTGCCGTCATCCCGATGGCCGAGCTGGCCCGGGCCCACGGACTGATGGAAGGGAACACACTCTTCGGAAAGTGCGTGCTGCACTGGTAGGTGGTTCGCCGCTCGATCGCCGCAGTGGTGTATATTTACCTCGTCGAGCGCCCCCGATCGGATGGGGGCGCGTTCAATCCCTGGAAGAGCCCATGACGACCGCCACCGCTCCATTGCACCCGTTCTCCGTCGCCCGTGATGCCGGGCGCGACCCGTTCAAGGTCAAGGACCTCTCTCTCGCCGAGTTCGGGCGGAAGGAGCTCCGCCTGGCCGAGCAGGAGATGCCCGGACTGATGGCGCTCCGGACCGAGTTCTCCGCGAGCCGGCCGCTGGCCGGGGCGCGGATCATGGGTTCGCTGCATATGACGGTGCAGACGGCGGTCCTGATCGAGACGCTGGCGGAACTCGGTGCGGACGTGCGCTGGGTTTCCTGTAATATCTTCTCGACCCAGGATTCCGCAGCGGCGGCGGTGGTGGTGGGGAAGAGCGGTTCGGAATCTGATCCGCGCGGGATCCCGGTCTTCGCCTGGAAGGGCGAGACGCTGGAGGAGTATTGGTGGTGCACCGATCAGGCCTTGCAGTGGCCCGACGGCGGCGGACCGAACCTGCTGCTCGACGATGGCGGAGACGCGACGCTCCTGGTGCACAAGGGCGCCGAGTACGAGCGGGCGGGAAAGATCCCGGCGTTCGACGATGCCAACGAACCGGAAGAGTGGGGTGTGATCCTCGATCTCCTGCGGGCCGAGGCGAAGAAGCACCCGGGCCGGTGGACGAAGATGGCGGCCGGGCTCCGTGGCGTCTCCGAGGAGACCACGACCGGTGTGCACCGTCTCTATGAGATGATGAAGGCCGGCACGCTCCTCTTTCCGGCCATCAACGTCAACGATTCCGTCACCAAGTCGAAGTTCGACAATATCTACGGCTGCCGGCACTCGGTCATCGACGGGCTCAACCGCGCAACCGACGTGATGATCGCCGGGAAGCTGGCGGTGATCTGCGGCTACGGCGAGGTCGGCAAGGGATGCGCTCAGGCCTTCAAGGGGCAGGGTGCCCGGGTGGTGGTGACGGAGATCGACCCGATCTGTGCGCTCCAGGCGGCGATGGAAGGATTCCAGGTCCTGACCCTGGAGGAGGTGCTCGGGAGCGCCGACATCTTCATCACCGCGACCGGGAACAAGGACGTGATCACCGCGGCCCATATGGCGCGCATGAAAGACAAGGCGATCGTCGGCAACATCGGTCATTTCGACAATGAGATCGACATGGCCGGACTGAAGAAGACCAAGGGGATCAAGCGGATCAACATCAAGCCGCAGTACGACGAGTGGGTCTTCCCCGATGGCCGCAGCGTCCTGGTGCTGGCGGAAGGACGGCTGATGAACCTTGGGTGCGCCACCGGCCATCCGAGTTTCGTGATGTCCGCCAGCTTCACCAATCAGGTGATGGCCCAGATCGAACTGCATCAGCACGGCGCCAAGTACGAGCGGAAGGTCTACACGCTGCCGAAGCACCTCGACGAGAAGGTCGCCCGGCTGCACCTCGACAAGCTCGGCGTCAAGTTGACCGCGCTCACCAGCGAGCAGGCCGGCTACCTCGGTGTGCCGGTCACGGGGCCGTATAAGCCGGATCACTACAGGTACTAGGTACTAGGTGCGAGGTGCGAGGTGTGCCGGGGTGCTCGTCGAAAATTTGCAACGGCAATCGACACACCGGCGCCTAATACCTAGTACCTAGCATCGACCTAGCGCCTAGTACCCCTCCGAATACACCAAGGCCCCCCGAATTGCTCGAGGGGCTTTTTCTGTCCCGTCACCCATCACCCGTTACCCGTCACTCGTACCTAACACCTCGCACCTCGTGCCTACTACCTAACACCTCGCCCCTCATCACTCCGGATGGAAATCCGTCAGGCGCTTGGCCATGTACGCCTTGAGCAGCGTGATCAGGTTCTCCGCGTTGTCGAAATAGGCGGCGTCGAACTCCTTGAAGACCCGCCGTTCCCGTCCGGTGAAATCCTCCATGATCGCCAGGCGCTCATCCTGATCGATGGGGACCTCCTCGGGAAAGACCACCCCGACCATTTCTAGGAGCTCGGCGGTGTGGTCGGCGCCGATGGCGCGGAGCGCCGCGACGGTGGCTGCCGCGTGGTCCCCTGAGGGCTCCTCGAAGAACTGCCGCGCCCCGCCGGCCTCGACCTCCCGAACCAGCCAATCGACACAATGCGCGACCTGCTCCCCCCGGGTGAGCCCCTCGAAGCCGAGGCGCTCATAGCGGGGGAAGACCAAGTCGTTGATCCCGGTCCAGAACCGCTCGGCGTTGTCGATCTTGAGCAGGGCGGCAACGGGACCCAGGACCGGTTTGGCCGGCTTGGTTGCGATCATCGTCGTGGAACTCGGCTTCTTCTTTGCCACTCTGAAACTGCCCTCCCATGTCCGTTACCGGCGGCTCCGCCCCCGGACCTCCCCTGGCGCGATTGATATCGTCGTGGGCCAATCTGTGCGGGTCACCGCCGGGACGGCAAGGGGGTCACTCGGCGGCGGGGGTCTTTCCGCTCTGCCGAGCCGATGCATCCCGGAAGTCCAGGTGCTCGGCGAGGACGGTCGTATGGTCATTCCCTGTCACCAGGCGGGTCAGCCGCTGGCCCAGGAGGTTGGTGTTGCGTTCGGTGAGCCCGGGCCAGAGCGGATCGACGTCATACCACGTCACCGCGTTCAGGCCCGGATATTTCTTGGAGAACTGCGACTTGAGTCGCGCCTGGAACTGGGCCATTTGGAATCTCCGGAATTGACCATCCATACTGTAGCGGACCCGCCCCCGGCGCAATCCGGTCAGACCGCCGCGTGCCCCCGGAACATGAAGTAGACGGCGCCGAGGAGGCAGAGCCCCGCCCAGAGGAAGTCGAGCCGGAGCGGCTGCTTCATGTAGAGCACCGCAAAGGGCGCGAAGACGCAGAGGGTAATCACCTCCTGCAGGATCTTCAATTGCGGCAGCGAGAGCGCGGTGAAGCCGATCCGGTTGCCGGGGACCTGGAAGCAGTATTCGAAGAAGGCGATGCCCCAGCTCGCCAGGATCGCCACGATCAGGGGCCGCCCGCCGAGATTTCGGAGGTGCGCGTACCAGGCGAACGTCATGAAGATGTTCGACAGCGTAAGGAGGCCGATGGTCCGGAGAAGGACGGGAGTCATGGGGCGCGCCGGTTGGGGAGATGAGCCGGTAGCTAGTGGCTGGCAGCTGGTACCTACTAACCGCCAGCCACCAGCTACAAGTTACTAGCTACGAGCTCCCACCCCACGCATCCGAGCCGCGCGCCGGGTGGCGTAGAGTGAGATGGCGAGGAGGGGGACGCAGGCGATCGCGATCCACCACACCCGGCGCTGCCACGCGACCACCGCGAACTCGGCTGCGCCGACGAGACAGAGGATGGCGGAGCTCCGCCAGAGGCGATAGATGCGGCGGGCGGCCGGTGTCATCATGGATGGGCCTTGCTCGGGCGATGGGTGGTTGAACGCTTGGGCGGCGGCGGAGCAGGCGGCACCGCCAGGCGGACGCCGCCGTTTGCCAGCTCGAGTTGTCCATCGGTCGGGATCTCGACGTAGAGATCACGTCCGGTATTGGTGAGCGCGGGGAAGCGGGTTCCCACATTGGCGAGGGCGGGGGCGAGCACCGCCTCCGGGATCCCGAAACCGGCCAGCGCCGCCGAATCGAGCCGAAAACGGACGGCCCGGGGACCGATACGGACGAGGGAAGCCCAGGCATCCAGGGTGGTGGATGGGTCGACCAAGGAGACGAGGGGGCCGAGTTCACGGAGTGCGTCCTGCGGCAGGTCGGCGATGCGGCCGGTCATCCGGATCATGCCACTGTCGATGATGATCCGGAGCCGCAGATCGGGAGGGATCGGCTTCACGCCGAGGCGGGCCATCAGGTAGGCTGCCCAATCGCCCGCCGCCACCGTATCGGTGCCCCGCAATCGCAGCAGGAAGACCGAGTCGACCGCCGCCGCCGCGCGGACGACGCCGGCGTTGGTCATCGAATCACCCGGAAGGGCGGTCTGGGCCGCGGCGGCGGAGGGGAGGGCAATCAGTCGGGCGATCACTGCCAGTCGAAAGCGCATCGCTCCAATCTAGCTACGCCCCGTGCTCGCGACCCCCTTGTGGCGGCGCCCCGTGGAGGATTCACTTGTGCGCCCGTTCGGCGATCCACTCCGTGCTCGAGGTCCCTCTGCGTCCGTTTGCCGCCCTTGTCGGTTCCTCCGGTCTCGTGGTGCTCCTCCTCGCGGCGGCGGCGGCCTTCTCAGGCCAGCTTCCCGCCGTTGCGGCTTCGGGGGTGGTGCTCGCGCCCCTTGTCCTCGTGGCCGGTGGAGCCATCGCCTGGCGGTTCCGCCGGGGACGCCCGCTCCTGGGACTCGCGGCGGTGGGCATCGGGCTCATCGCGTTCCAGCTCGCCGGGATCCGCGGGATGATGGAGCTTCCCGATGGGCCGCTGGTGTTCGGCGCCGTGGTCGTGTTCACGGCGGTGGCGGTGCCGCTGGCTCGCGAGCGGGCCACGGCGGCGGTGTACGGCGCCGCCGGCGTGGCGATCCTCGGCGCCTGGCTCATTGCGGTGCCGATCGGATTTGGTTTCGCGGCCGAGCTGGCGCCGCTGACGGCGTCGTACTGGCTGGCGCCGAGGTTCGTGGAGAGGATCGGTCTCCCGGAAACGGTGATCGCGGCCGCGGCGCTCGCGTTCATTTTCCTGCTCTCCTGGTCGGCGTGGCGGAGGGATGTGGTGGCGCGCGCCGCGGCCTGGGCACTGCTCGCCGGTCTCGCGGCGGTGGCGACGTGGCGGACACCGGCGGCCGGCCTCTATGCAACGGCGGCGGGGGCGGCGTTCGCGGCCGCCGCGCTCACCGAGATCTACGCGGTCGCCTTTCACGATCCGCTCACCGGGCTTCCCGCGCGCCGAGCCCTGGAGGGGGCCCTCGCCGGATTGCACGCGCCTTACGTCGTCGCGATGGTCGACATCGATCACTTCAAGCGCTTCAACGACACCCACGGCCACGCGGCGGGCGATCAGGTCCTGGCGATGGTCGCGCAGCATCTGGCGGCGGCCCCGGGGATGCGCGCGTTCCGCTCCGGCGGCGAGGAGTTCACCTTGCTGGTGCCGGGGCGCTCGCTCCCCGAAGCGTTGCCGCTGCTGGAGGAGGCGCGCGCCGCCGTCGCGGCAGCCGCGTTCACCCTGCGCGGGCCCGATCGGCCGCGGCGGCGGCCTCGAGCTGATACGCCTCCAAAGCTGCGGCGCAGCCAGGCGGTCACCGTGACGGTCAGCATCGGCGCGGCGGAGCCGGGGGAGGGAGATCCGCCGCGCGCGGTACTGGCGGCCGCGGACCAGGCGCTCTATCGGGCGAAAGGATCGGGGAGGAACCGGGTGGCGCGCTGATCAGTGGATCGGCGGTGCCGCCGTGGTATCGATTTGCAGTGTATCGGGTCCATCGGGGATGGAATCGGCGGGGGTATCGAAATCTTCGGGGAGAACGGCCCCGATGGCGCCGAGGAGCCGGAAGAGTTGCCATTCCGCGCGCCTGGCGATCGTCGCGCGTCCGCCGTTGTAAATGAGGGAGACGATGAACACCCCATCGGCGCGGCCCAGATAGCCGGTGATGGCGGCCACGTTTCCGAGGGTCCCCGTCTTGGCGCGGACGACTCCACGCTCGGCGTAACGTCCGCGCATCTTGCTCAGTGTCCCGGTCCCGTTGGCGGGGAGGAGCAGCGGAAAGTTACGGGCGGCGGGCACCGTTGGAATGTGCGCGAGGTAGGCGACCTGCAGGCGCGGAGTGACTCGATCGAGATCGGAGAGCCCGCTGCCGTCGAAGAGCTGGAGCCCCTCGTGGATCCCGGTGACCGCCTCGATGTGCGCTGACAACGATTCCGCCGGCGTCTCGGAGCCGGCGGCCCAAAGGAGCAAGAGCTCGGCGCCGAGGTTCAGGCTCCGGCGGTCGATGTCGGCGGCGAGGGAATCGAGTGTCGGCGAGAAGACCTCCGCCAGGACCTGATCCCGGCCGTCATTGGGGGCGAGGACCGTGCCCGCGGAGGGCGCCCATGCGACCCCCGCCTGGCGCAGCGCCTGGGCCCACGCCACTTGGACCACCAGTTCGGGGTCATAGGCGACCGCCTTGACCTCCCGCAATCCCGCCCGCGATCCGATCCAGCCCCGCAACACCCAGCCATCGCGCCGCGCCGAGAGCGAGAGCTTGCTCCGTCGGCCCGCGCGAGTCACGGCGTCATTCGTCACCAGCGCGGTCACGCCGGCGGGAGCGTCGTTCACCAGCCGCGGCCGGCGGCCGCTCCGGTTGGACGGGGCCACCCAGATGCTGATGATGTTCTCGTGGACCGTGAGGGGGCCGATCGGCGGGGCGAAGATCGCGCCGCGGTGACGCGTGGGCCAACTGGACGGGAAGGTCGCGGTGGCGGGGCCCGCCTCGGAAGAGACGGACAGCGGGCCGACGAGGCGCCGGATCCCCGCGTGGGCAAGCTGCGAGGCGAGATCGAAGAGCCGGGGACCGACGTGATGCGGATCCTCGAACGACGGATCGCCGTTGAGTTCGAGGGTCCAGGTTCCGTTCCAGGTTCCGGTGGCACTGTCGAGCAGGCCGACGCCGCGCACCCGGGTGGCACGCCGGGCGTCCCCGCCGAGGCGGGTCTCCGCGTAGCCGGTGGTGAAGATCTTGACTGTGGAAGCGGGGATGAGCGGCTGATCGGGAAGATGGGACCAGAGGATGGCGCCCCGTTCGTCGGCGATCGCGATTCCCCAGCGCCCGCGGGTGCGGTGCTGGGTCGACTTGTACCAGGCGTCGACCTTCCGGGTGAGTGCGGGGGAGAGTGTCTGCGCCGCGAGCGGGGCCGCCGCGGGGCCGAGGAGCGACAAGACGACGGCGAGTGCGGTGACCCGTCGCGCCGGCATCGGCGTCACCGCGGGGTGAGCAGATTCTTCGCGATGGTCTGCAGCTGCATGTTGCTGGTGCCTTCGTAGATGGCGCCGATCTTGGCGTCGCGATAGAACTTCTCGGCCGGATAGTCGCGGGTGTAGCCGAACCCGCCGAAGAGCTCCACGCACTGCGAGGTGATCCGTCCGGCGACCTGCGAGCTGAAGAGCTTGGCCATCGCCGCCTGCGGGGCAAAGGGCTGGCCGGCGTCCTTGAGGCGTGCCGTGTTGTACACCAGCATCCGGGCCGCCTCGAGGTCGGTGACCATCTGCGCCAGCTGGAACTGCACGCCCTGAAATTCGGCGATCGCCTTGCCGAACTGCTTCCGTTCCTTGACGTAGGCCGTGGCGGCCTCGAGTGCGCCGCGTGCGACACCGATCATCTGCGCGCCGATCCCGATCCTTCCTTCGTTCAGCGTCTCGATGGCGATCTTGTAGCCGTGCCCGACCGTTCCGAGGACGTTGGCTGCGGGGACCCGGCACTGCTCGAGGATGAGCTCGCAGGTGCTCGAGGCCCGGATGCCGAGCTTGTGCTCCCGGTGCCCGACGCTGAAGCCGGGGAAGTCGCGCTCGACGAGGAAGGCGGTGATCCCCTTGTAGCCCTTCGACAGATCGGCGTTGGCGAAGATCAGGAAGAAGCCGGCCTCGGCCCCGTTGGTGATCCAGAGCTTGCGGCCGGTGAGTTCCCAGGTGTCGCCCTTCTGTTCAGCGCGGGTCGCCAGCGCGAAGGCGTCGCTCCCGCTCCCCGCCTCGGAGAGGGCGAAGGCGCCGAGAAGGCCGGTGGTGAGCTTGGGGAAGTAACGGGCCTTCTGCTCTTCGTTGCCCCACTTGATGACGGCATTGTTGACGAGGGTGTTGTGGACGTCGACGTAGATGGCCGCCGAGGCGTCGACCCGGGCCAGCTCCTCGATCGCGAGCATGGCGAGGAAGATCGTCCCGCCGGCCCCGCCGAAGCGCTCGGGGATCTCGACCCCCATCAGCCCCAGCTCGAAGAACTTCGCGATGATCTCGGGACGGAAGAGCGCCGCCTCATCCATCGCGTGCACGTGCGGGCCGATCTCCGTCTCCGCAAACTCACGGACGGTGGCGCGGAACAGCTCCTCTTCCTCACTCAGGAGGCTCAAGGGCTGCGCGGAAATGGCGGTCTCGGACATCGGTGCTCTCCCGAAGAGTGCGTCGGACGGGTGGAAAATAGCCCGGGAAGGGGGAAAAGAGAAAAGAGGAAAGGTGGCGGGCGGAGCGGAAAGAGATGAGGAGGGGAGGAGGAGAAGGCGAGGAAGATATGGGCGATGCCTGTGAGGTCTATTCCTCACACCTTCTCCTCCTCGCCCCTTCTCCTCCCCTCCTCGCCTCCTCTCCTCAATCCTTCCGCAACACCTCGACCGCCACATCGGCCCGGCCCAAAGGTGCCGCGACCTGCACCCCCCGCACCCGGTGCCGCACCTCGGCGAGCATCTCGCGGGCGATCAGTACCCCCTCCGCCAGGGCCGCCTCTTTTCCCCCGGCGCTCGCCCGCCGCATCCGCGCCAGCACCGCGTCCGGCACCGTCACCCCGGGGACTTCGTTGGCGAGGAACTCGGCGTTCCGGAGCGAGACCAGCGGCCAGAGTCCGGCGATCACGGGGATCTTGAATCCCTCCACCCGCTTGAGGAACCGGTCGAGCTGATCAAGATCGAAGACCGGCTGAGTCATCGCGTACTCCGCGCCAGCCTCCACCTTCCACGCCAGGCGCCGCAGTTCGCGATCGAGGTCGGGAGCGGTCGGATTGACGCCCACCCCGATCACGAAACTGGTGGGGCCGCCGATCGCGTTGCCGCCCGGGTCGAGGCCATGATTGAGCCTGGAAACCAGATTGGTGAGCCCGATGCTGTCGATGTCGAAGACCGCGGTCGCGTCGGGATAGGGCCCCATCTTCGGCGGGTCGCCGGTGATGATGAGGAGGTTCCGAAGGCCGGAGGCGGCGGCGCCGAGGAGATCCGAGAGCATGCCGAGGAGATTCCGGTCGCGGCAGGTGTAATGAACCACCGGCTCGATCCCGGTCTCCCGCTGGACGATGAGCCCGGCGAGGATGGCGCCCATCCGGCTCTGCGCTCGGGGGCCATCGGGCACATTCACCGCGTCGACCCCCGCAGCCGCGAGGGCGCGGACCTGCGCCAGCATCGGGGCGGGATCGATCCCCTTGGGCGGAACGATCTCGACGGTGGTGACGAACTCACCGCGCGCGAGCCTGGCGCCGAATCGCGAGCGCTCCGCCAGCGGGATGGGCTCCGCCGCCGGCGTCTGAGCGGCGGTCCGCACCGTGACGCTGCTCCGACGCGGCGAGGTGCTGCGGATGAACTGGGCGATCTCGCGGATGTGCTCCGGCGTCGTCCCGCAGCAGCCGCCGATGATCCTCGCTCCCGCCTCCGCCAGACGCTTGGCGTAGCCCCCGACGTACTCGGGGGAGGCCATGTAGATCTTGCGGTCGCCGACTTCGCGCGGGAGGCCGGCGTTCGGCATCGCGGAGAGCGGAAGCTCGACCACCTTGGCGAGCTGCTCGATCGCCTCGAGGACCCCGTGGGGCCCGACCGAGCAGTTGACGCCGAGCGCCGCGACGCCGAGCGCGGCGATTGCCGGGCCGAAGGCGGCGGGTTCGGTGCCGTAGGCGGTACGGCCATCGGTTCCCACGGTCATCTGCGCGATGATCGGGAGCGGAGAGAGACGTTGCACCGCGCGCACCGCGGCGCTGAGTTCCTGGACGTCGCTGAAGGTCTCGAGGATGAAACCGTCGACACCGCCGTCGATGAGCCCCGTCACCTGGTACGCGAAGGCGGCCTCCGCTTCGTCGAATCCAGTCTCGCCGAACGGTTCCATCCGCACGCCGAGGGGCCCGATCGCGCCGAGCACGAGGGCCTGATCCTGGGCCGCTTCCCGGGCGAGCCGGGCAGAGCCGGCGTTCAGCGCCTCGGTCTCGTCCGCCAGGCCGTAGTGCGCCAGCTTGAGCGGATTGGCGCCGAAGGTGTTGGTCTCGATCAGTTCCGCGCCGGCCCGGACGTACTCGGCGTGGATCTCCCGCACCAGGTCGGGGCGGAGCCGGGAGAGTTCGTCGTAGCAGACATTGAGGAAGGCGCCGCGGGCATAGAGCATCGTGCCCATTGCTCCATCGGCGGTGTGCGAGCGCCCGTCGTCCAGCAGTTGCCGTAGTGTGATCACTTGGCGTTTCCCGGTGACCTGCCCCCTGCGACCTGCGACCTCTCATACACCAGGTTCGACGCCAGCCACCGCTCGATCTCGGCTGCCGGCATCCCCTTCCGGCCGGCATACTCCTCCACTTGATCGCGGCCGATCTTGCCGACTCCGAAGTAGCGCGCCTCTGGATGCCAGAAGTAGAGTCCGCTGACCGCCGCCGTCGGAAGCATCGCGCACGACTCGGTGAGGGTGATCCCCGCCGCGCGTTCGGCGTCGAGCAGGGTGAAGATGGTGCGCTTCTCGGTGTGATCGGGGCAGGCGGGGTAGCCCGGCGCCGGGCGGATACCTTGATACGAGTCACGGATCAGCGCGTCGTTGTCGAGCGCCTCGTCCTTCGCGTAGCCCCAGAACTCCCGCCGCACCCGTTCGTGGAGCCGCTCTGCCAGCG
>JBIOIC010000049.1:0-11443 GCA_044449625.1 Gemmatimonadales bacterium
CGCCGCCACGTCGAGCAGGTGCGCCGGCTGGCGCTGCAGCTCTTCGAGCAGCTGGGGGAGAAGATCGGCTGCGGCAAGGAGGAGCGGGCGCTCCTCGAGTATGCGGCGCTACTGCACGATGTCGGCCAACTGGTGAGCTACCGCGGCCACCACAAGCACAGCGCCCAGCTGATCCTGAACGCCGATCGGCTCGGCTTCAACGCCCACGATCGGGTCCTCGTCGCCCTGATCAGTCGCTATCACCGGAAGGCGGGGCCGAGCAAGAAGCACGAGGCGTTCGCCCGCCTGACTCCGGAGGATCAGGGGATCGTGCGGCGAATCTCCGCCCTCCTCCGCGTCGCCGATGGGCTGGACCGCGGCCACACCAGCGCCGTGGAGACGATCCGGACCCGGTTGATGGAGGACAAACTGATCGTCTCGGTGGCGCCCCGATTGGCCCGGGCGGACGTTGGGCTCGAGGTCTGGGCGGCGGGGCGGAAGGCGGATGTGCTGGAGAAGGTGTTGAAGCGGGAGGTGGAGGTGAAAGCGGTGAACAGTGAACGGTAAAAGGTGAACGGGGACTCCGAGCAACCTCGAAGCCCCCGTTGACCGTTCACCGTTTACCGCTCACTCCCCGTACGGCACCCAGATGTTCTTGATCTGCGTTGCCTGATCGAGGAACTCCTCTCCCTCTCCCTGCTCCGGATCATACCAGTCGCGTCCGCGGCCGTAGGTGACCCAGGTGTGTTTCAAGTTGGCGGCCGAGAGCTTCTCCACCGTGGCGCTGCCCTTCTCCGAGCCGAAGTACCAGAACGCATCGACGTCATCGTGGGCCGCGAGCACCTGCGAGAGTTCGTCACGCGGGCCGGTGACGATGTTGATGACCCCATCCGGGAGATCGGAGGTCTCAAGCACCTGATAGAGGTCGGTCGCGAGGAGGGGGGCGCGTTCCGACGGCACCACGACCGTGACGTTGCCGAGAGCGACGGCGGGCGCCACCAGGGAGACGAGACCGAGGAGGGGTGCCTCGCGCGGACAGGCAATCCCCATCACGCCGATCGGCTCCGGCATCGCGAGGGTCACGTTCCGAAACGGCGTGTGATGGACTCGGCCGTCCCACTTGTCGGCCCAGGCGGCGTAAGTGAAGAGCCGCTGGATCGAGGTCTCGACCTCGCGAGCGGCCTCCTTCGCCGAGGCGCCGGTGATCGCCCTGATCCGTTCGGCGAACTCCTTCTCCCGCACGCTCAGGTTCTCACCGAGGTAGTAAAGGATCTGCGCCCGGTTGTGCGCCGTGGCGCGGGCCCAGCCATCGGCGGCCTTGCGGGCCGCCTCGACCGCGTTCCGGATGTCCTTCCGGTTACCGGTACCGACCTCGCCGACGACCCGCCCATCCGGGGCGTAGACCGGAGTGCTGTACCCCGAATCGGGACGGGCCTGTTTCCCGCCGATGAAGAGCTTGGCGGTGCGGTCGATGGGCGGAAGGGCGGAGGGGCGCAGCGACGCAGCGCTGGAACTGCGAGATGCGGCCTTCCTCGCCGGGTCCACCCATTTTACGGCTTTGGCTCCGCCCCTGCGCCCCTGCGCCCCTGCGCCTTTCATCCACGCCGGCTTCACATACTCCTTCAGCCCCTCGATCCCCCCCTCACGTCCGAACCCGCTTTCGCGGTAGCCGCCGAAGCCGCTCGCCGCGTCGAACATGTTGGTGCAGTTGACCCAGACGGTCCCCGCCTTGAGCTTCGGCGCGACGTCGAGCGCGAGGTTGATGTTGTCGGTCCAGACGCTCGCGGCGAGGCCATAACGGGTGTTGTTGGCCATCTCGACTGCTTCCTCGGGGGTCCGGAAGGTCATCAGCACCACCACCGGACCAAAGATCTCCTCCTGCGCGATCGTCGCCGCGGGGGAGACGTTGGTGAAGAGGGTCGGCGGGTAGAACCACCCTTCGGTGGGGCAGCTCCACGAGGGCTGCCAGCGCACCGCTCCTTCATCCTCGCCCTGCTTCACCAGCTGCTCGATCCGCTTCAACTGCACCGGGGCCACGATGGCGCCGATGTCGACCGCCTTGTCGAGCGGGTCGCCCACGCGGAGCGTCTCCATTCGAGCGCGAAGCTTCCGCACCAGGCGGTCGGCGGTCCCCTCCTGCACCAAGATCCGCGAACCGGCGCAGCAGACCTGCCCCTGGTTGAACCAGATCGCGTCAACCACTCCCTCGACCACGCTGTCGAGGTCGGCGTTGTCGAAGACGATGAAGGGCGACTTCCCGCCAAGTTCCAGCGAGATCTTCTTGCCGCTCCCCGCCGTGGCGACGCGGATGAGGCGCCCCACTTCGGTGGACCCGGTAAAGGCAATCTTGTCGACATCAGGATGATCGACCAGCGCGGAACCGGTGCGGCCATCCCCCGTGATGATGTTGATCACGCCGGCGGGAAGCCCCGCCTCCTCCACGAGTTCCGCGAAGAGCAGCGCCGTGAGCGAGGTGAACTCGGCGGGCTTCAGCACCACCGTGTTCCCCATCGCGAGTGCTGGCGCGATCTTCCACGAGAGCATCAGGAGCGGGAAATTCCACGGGATGATCTGGGCGACGACCCCAACCGGCGCCGCGTGCGGCAGGGTCGTGTCCATCAATTGGGCCCACCCGGCGTGGTGATAGAAGTGCCGCGCCACGAGCGGGATATCGATATCGCGGCTTTCGCGAATCGGCTTCCCGTTGTCGAGCGACTCCACCACCGAGAGGAGTCGTGAGTGCTTCTGCACCAGCCGCGCGAGGGCATAGAGGTAGCGCGCGCGCCCGTGCCCGCCCAGCGCCGACCACCCGGGCTGCGCCGCGCGCGCCGCTTTCACAGCGGCATCCACCTCGCCGGGCCCTGCCTGCGCTATCCGCGCCAGCCGCTTCGCTGTCGCCGGATTGATCGTGTCAAAACCCTCACCACCCTTCGGCTTCCGCCAAGCGCCGCCGATGAAGAGCCCGAAGCTCCGCCCGTGCCGGTCCAGCCACTCCAGGGCCGGCTTGGCGGACTCCGGAGCGGGGCCCCAGCTCATCGTCTCGAAGATCTCGGGGATCGTAGTCATGCAAGTCTCGTCAAGGGTGAGCGGTAAGCAGTGAGCGGTGAATGGGCACTCAGTCGAGATCCCCTCCGGGAGCCCGCTGACCGCTTATCCCTGACCGCTCACCATGTTCACGCCATCGGATGGCGGTGATTGGCCGAGTAGCGGCCCGTCGCCGCGTGCTCCAACTGCCGCTCGATGTCGGTGAGGAGGGTGCTCGCGCCGAAACGGAAGAGCTCGGGGCGGAGCCACGCATCACCCAGCTCGTCCTTCATCATCATCAGCCAATCGAGGGAGTCCTTGGCGCTCCTGATCCCGCCGGCCGGCTTCAACCCGACACGATGGCCGGTACGCTCGAGATAGTCACGGATGCAGCGCGCCATCACCAGGCCGACGGGAAGCGTCGCATTGACCCCCTCCTTGCCGGTCGAGGTCTTGATGAAGTCGGCGCCCGCCATCATGCAGACCATCGACGCGCGGGCGACATTTCGGAGCGTGGCGAGATCGCCGGTAGCGAGGATCGCCTTCATGTGAGCATCGCCGCAGGCGTCCCGGAAAGCGCGCACCTCATCATACAGCGCCTGCCAATTCTCGGTGAGCACGTGAGCGCGGGTGATGACGATGTCGATCTCTTCCGCCCCCGCCTCCACCGATGCCTCGATCTCGGCCAACCGCGTTTCGAAGGGGGAGAGCCCGGCGGGAAATCCGGTGGAGACCGCCGCCACCGGGATCCCCGACCCCACCAGCGCTTCGACGGCGGTCGGCACCATCGCGTGGTAGACGCAGACCGCCGCCACCCGGATCCGCAGCGATTCGGCGCCGAGTGCGTCGAGGATGTCGGGCCGGACCGGCTGCCGCGCCTTGGCGCAGAGGCGCCGGACCCGCCCGGGGGTGTCATCCCCCGACAAGGTCGTCAGATCGATCAGGGTGATGGAGCGAAGGAGCCAGGCCGCCTGCCAGCTCTTCTTGACCGTGCGGCGTTTGCCGATCGAACCGGCCCGGCGCTCAACGGCACTCCGATTGACCCGGACCTCGCTCACCCAGTCGAGCTCGAGCGGAACTCCGGGATTGCGGGGGGTAAACGGCAATGGCGCCAGGTTGACCGGCGCCAGATCCAACTGCTCAGCCACAGGACTCTCCGGCGATCTGGTCCGGAAATATGTCCCGGTGGCGGCGTCGAAGCGAATGGGGCAGGCCTTCCTCTTCCAATTCACACATAGAGGAGATAACTGCCATGAAGCTGTCAAAATGACAGACTATTAGGGTATGCCGCTTGCTTCAGGGGTTGGCGATACATCACGCGGGGCAGGCGCCCCACCAATAGATAGAAGATAGGAAAGGAACGAACTCTGATGGCTTCCAAGATCATTGGCATCGACCTCGGCACCACGAACTCGGTGGTATCCGTGATGGAGGGTGGCGACCCGGTCGTTATCCCGAACGCCGAAGGGGGCCGCACCACCCCGTCGGTGGTGGCGTTCACCAAGGACGGCGAACGGCTGGTGGGCCAGGTGGCGAAGCGCCAGGCGGTCACCAACCCGAAGCAGACCATCTTCTCGATCAAGCGCTTCATGGGCCGGCGGACGGCGGAGGTCGCCGAGGAGGCGCGCCGCGTGCCGTATCGCATCGTGCCGGGGACCAACGACCTTGCCTCGGTCGAGATCGCCGACAAGCGGTACACGCCGCCCGAGATCTCGGCGATGATCCTGCAGAAGATGAAGCAGACCGCCGAAGACTACCTCGGTTACAAGGTGGACAAGGCGGTCATCACCGTTCCCGCCTACTTCAACGACGCCCAGCGCCAGGCCACCAAGGACGCCGGCAAGGTGGCGGGCCTTGAGGTGCTGCGCATCATCAACGAGCCAACCGCCGCGGCACTGGCGTACGGACTCGACAAGAAGAAGGAAGAGAAGGTCGCCGTATTCGACCTCGGCGGCGGTACCTACGACATCTCCGTCCTGGAGCTGGCCGAGGGCGTCTTCGAAGTGAAGAGCACCAACGGCGACACCCACCTGGGCGGCGATGACTTCGACCAGCGGCTGATCGACTGGCTGGCGGCGGAGTTCAAGAAGGACCAGGGGATCGACCTCTCCAAGGACGCGATGGCGCTGCAACGGCTGAAGGAGGCCGCGGAGAAGGCCAAGATGGAGCTCTCCTCCACGATGCAGACGGAGATCAACCTCCCCTTCATCACGGCGGACCAGTCGGGGCCGAAGCACCTGAACGTCTCGCTCTCGCGCGCCAAGTTCGAGCAGCTGGTGGACGACCTCATCCAGCGGACGATCCCGCCGATGCAGCAGGCGCTCAAGGACGCCGGCCTGAAGCCGGAGCAGATTGACGAGGTCATCCTGGTCGGCGGCTCGACCCGCATCCCGAAGATCCAGGAGATCGTGAAGAGCTTCTTCGGCAAGGAACCCAATCGGTCGGTCAACCCCGACGAGGTCGTGGCGATCGGCGCCGCGATCCAGGGCGGTGTGCTGGGCGGCGAGGTCAAGGATGTCCTCCTGCTCGACGTGAGCCCGCTCTCGCTCGGCATCGAGACGCTGGGCGGCGTGACCACCGTGCTCATCGCGCGGAACACGACCATCCCGACCAAGAAGTCCGAGGTGTTCTCGACGGCCGAGGACAACCAGACCACGGTCGAGATCCACGTGCTGCAGGGGGAGCGCCAGATGGCGGCGGACAACCGCACCATCGGGAAGTTCCAGCTGACGGGAATCCCGCCGGCCCCCCGCGGGATGCCGCAGGTCGAGGTGACCTTCGACATCGACGCCAACGGCATCCTCCACGTCTCAGCCAAGGACAAGGCCAGCGGCAAGGAGCAGAAGATCCGGATCGAGGCCTCGAGCGGGCTTTCGGACTCCGAGATCGACAAGATGGTGAAGGCGGCCGAGAGCAACGCCGCCGACGACAAGGCGCGGCGAGACCAGATCGAAGCGCGCAACCAGCTCGACGGGCTGGTCTACAAGGTCGAGAAGGACAGCAAGGAGTGGGTGGACCGGCTGGCGGCGGAGGCCAAGCAGCGGCTTGACCAGGCGCTGCAAGGGGGGAAGGACGCCCTCCGCGCCGGCGATCCCGACGCGATTCGGAAGGCGCTCGACGAGCTCAACGCCGCGTACTCGGCGGCCGGGGCCTCGCTCTACCAGGGCGCCCAGGGGTCCGAAGGGGCCACCGGCCAGGCCGAGGCGCCGGCCGAGAAGAAGGACGACGTGGTCGAGGCCGACTACGAGATCGTGGACGACAACAAGAAGAACTGATGGGTCGTGGGGGAGGCCCCCCCGGCTCCACGCTCCGCGCCCCCCTGCCGCAACCGGCCGGGCGGCGCGCCCGTAGTAGCGGGTGCGACCCTCGCCACCGGACGGGCATCTATTGTAGGTTCGAGGTTCGAGGTTCGAGGTGTGAGGCACGAGGTATGAGGTACGAACGAAGATCGATCTCAGGTTCGAAGCCCTAAGCTCCAAGCTCTACGCTCATCCGAGGAACCCAATGTCCGTACGATCCCAGAATTGGCTCAAATTCGGTGGCCTCGCCACCGTCGCGTTTGCCCTCGGCCTGCTCTTCGCAGGCCTGTTGAATCTCCCCGCCGGCTCCTGGGCGTTGCAGCGACCCGGCTCGGGAAGCGGGCTCATCACCCCCGTCCGCGCGATGCCGAGCACCCCCGCGCTCAAGTCCCTGGAAGAACTGAGCGACGCCTTTTCGAGCGTGGCCGAGGCGGTGCGCCCCTCCGTTGTGTTCGTGGCCTCTCAGCACACCGACAGCGCGGCGACCGTCCGCCGGCTGCCGCCGGGGTGGGATCAGTTCTTCCCGCCGCAGAGTGGCAAGCAGCGCCCGCAAGTCGAGCGCGGCACCGGATCGGGGTTCATCGTGTCGGCGGACGGCTACATCCTCACCAATAATCACGTGGTTGAGGGAGCCGACAAGGTCACCGTGCGGCTGATCGACCAGCGCGAGTTCACCGCGCGGGTGGTGGGGACCGACCCTGCGACCGATGTGGCCGTCCTCAAAATTGATGCCAAGGGGCTGCATCCGGTCTCGCTCGGGAATAGCGACGACACTCACGTCGGCGAGTGGGTTCTGGCCATCGGCAACCCCTTGGGCGATAACCTCGCCTTCACAGTGACCCAGGGGATCGTGAGCGCGAAGGGGCGCTCGCTCGTCGGCCTTCGCCAGGGTGGCAACCGCAGCATCATGGACTACATCCAGACCGACGCCGCCATCAACCCCGGCAACTCCGGCGGACCGCTGATCAACGTCCGCGGCGAGGTGATCGGGATCAACTCCGCCATCGCGAGCGAGACCGGCTACTACTCCGGCTACGGCTTCGCGATCCCGGTCAACCTGGTACGCCAAGTGCTCGATCAGATCGTGGCCCACGGCCGCGTCAACCGGGCGCAGCTCGGCATCTTCGTGCAGGAAGCGAACGCGAACGACGCCGAATACGTCGGGCTCGATTCGATCCGCGGGGTGGTGATCGAGGACTTCTCGAGCGATGACGCTCCGGCAAAGCGGGCGGGGCTCGTGGCCGGCGATGTCGTCGTTACCATCGACGGGCACGCCGTCGACCGGGTGGCCCAGCTGCAGCAGGCCGTGGCCTTCAAACAGCCGGGCGACGAGGTGAAGGTTGAAGTGGCGCGCCGCGGCGGCGTCCGGAAGACCGTGACGGTCCGCCTCACGGCGAGTGACAGCCTCGCGCCGAGCAAGGTGGCGAAGGGAAGCGACAAGACAGGCGATACCGGCACCGACGCCCGGAACGCGGGAGTGCGGCTCGGCGTCACGGTCAGGGCACTCACCCCGGAGCTGGTGGATCACTACCAGCTGCCGCAGGACCTCGAGGGCGTGATGGTCACCGACGTCGATCCGAACGGGCCCTCGGCGCCGTACCTGCTCGATGAGGCCGCCGGTGGACCCGACGTCATCACCGCGGTCGAGGGGAAGCCGATCAAGACCGAGTCCGATCTCCGCTCGGCGTTGCGCGGAGCGGGGCCGGGTGCCATTGTGACGCTCGACGTTTACGGTGCCCGGGCCACTGCCCATCGGATCCAGCGGATCAAGCTCGGGAACGGCACCGGTTCCTGATTCGGAACCCACGCACGGCACGATGAAGGGCTCGGCGAAGATCGCCGGGCCCTTCGTCTTTCGTCCGGTCCGCCAAGCCCGCTATCTTTCCGCCGTCCCCACCAGGCACTTCTCGACATGACCGCCACGCAGCGCTCCCCCGAGGTCGTTCGCGCCCCCACCGGCACTACTCTGCACTGCAAGGGGTGGGTGCAGGAAGCGGCGATGCGGATGCTGATGAACAACCTCGATCCCGCCGTGGCGGAGCACCCCGACCAGTTGATCGTCTACGGCGGCGGCGGAAAGGCGGCCCGGAAGTGGGAATGCTACCACAAGATCGTGGCCACATTGAAGCGTCTGGGCGATGACGAAACGCTCCTGGTCCAGAGCGGGAAGCCGGTCGGCGTCTTCCGGACTCACGCCGACGCGCCGAGGGTGCTCATCGCCAACGCGCACCTCGTCCCCCGCTGGGCCACCGTCGATGAATTCCGGCGCCTCGAAGCGCTCGGCCTCACGATGTACGGCCAGATGACGGCAGGATCTTGGATCTACATCGGGACCCAGGGAATACTGCAGGGGACCTACGAGACCTTCGCCGAGTGCGCGCGACAGCATTTCGGCGGCACGATGGCCGGTCGCCTGGTGGTGACCGGCGGCCTCGGCGGGATGGGAGGGGCGCAGCCGCTCGCGGCCACGATGAATGGCGCCGCCTTCCTCGGCGTCGACGTCGATGCGAGCCGGATCCAGCGTCGGGTGGACACCGGATACTGCGATCGGATCACCCATTCGCTCGATGAAGCGCTCGACTGGACGCTCGCCGCCAGAACGGAGAAGCGGGCCCTCGCCGTCGGCCTCGTCGCCAACATCGCCGACGTGCTGCCGGAGCTGGTCCGGCGCGGCGTCACCGTGGATGTCGTGACCGATCAGACCAGCGCGCACGATCTCCGGGTCGGCTACATCCCGTCGGGGTACGACCTCGCGACGGCGGCGGAACTCCGCGCCAAGGACCCCGCGGGCTACGACAACAAGGTGCTCGACTCGATGCAGCGCCACGTCCAGGCGATGCTCGATCTCAAGCGGGCGGGGACGATCGCCTTCGACTACGGGAACAACCTCCGGGGTCAGGTGGCCGACCGGCGGGGGATGAAGGAAGCGTTCCAGGTTCCCGGTTTCGTCCCCGAGTTCATCCGTCCCCTCTTCTGCCGCGGCGCGGGGCCGTTCCGCTGGGCGGCGCTCTCGGGAGACCCCGCCGACATCTACGCCACCGATGCCGCGGTGCTGGAGACCTTTCCCGAAAAGGAACCGCTCGCCCGCTGGATCCGGCAGGCGCGGGAGAAGGTCCACTTCCAGGGGCTCCCGGCCCGGATCTGCTGGCTGGAGTACGGCGAGCGCGCAAAGATGGGAGAACGCTTCAACTGGATGGTGAAGCAGGGGAAGGTGAAGGCGCCGCTCGTAATCGGACGGGATCACCTCGACACCGGATCGGTCGCCTCGCCTAACCGCGAGACCGAGGCGATGAAAGACGGCTCCGACGCCATCGCCGACTGGCCGCTTCTGAATGCGATGCTCAACACCGCCTGTGGGGCGAGCTGGGTCTCGCTGCACCACGGCGGCGGCGTCGGGATCGGCTACTCGATCCACGCCGGAATGGTGGTCGTCGCCGATGGCACGGCGGAGGCGGGAGCTCGGCTCGAACGGGTCCTCACCGCCGATCCCGGCACCGGGGTGATGCGCCACGCCGACGCTGGCTACGAGGATGCGATCGCCATCGCCAACGAGCGGGGCGTCGATCTCCCGATGATCAACGGATGAGATGGTGAGCGGTGAGGGGTAAGAGGTGAGCGGGCTTGCCAGTGACGACATCCTGAGATCCAGAGGGTCGAAGGATCGGCCCTCTGGCAGACCGATCCTTCGCTTCGCTCAGGATGACGAGAGGCAGCCCGCTCACCGCTTACCCCTCACCTCTTACCTCTTACCTTTAAGAATGCCAGTCCTCGCCAACATCTCGACCCTCTACACCTGCGCGGGCCCGGCGCAGGGTGATGTCGGCGCGACCGCCGATGCCGCGCTCGTCTGGGAGGGCGACGTCATCCGCTGGGCGGGCCCGGCGCGGGATCTTCCCGCCCCCTATCGCGATTGGCCGCGGGAGGATGCCGGGGGTGGGATGGTGATCCCGGGGCTGGTGGATTGCCACACCCACCTCGCCTTCGGCGGTTGGCGGGCCGATGACTTCGAGCGCCGCCTCCGCGGCGAGAGCTACCTCCAGATCGCGGAAGCCGGTGGCGGGATCGCTTCGACGATGCGACAGACGCGGGCGCTCTCCGAATCGGAGCTGGCCGAACGCGCCGCCGGGTTTCTCGCGGGGATGGTGGCGCTCGGCGTCACGACGGTCGAGGCGAAGAGCGGCTACGGGCTTGAGCTCGACGCCGAACTCCGGACGTTGCGGGCCTATCGGCGTCTCGCCGCATCGCAGCATATCCGCCTGGTCCCGACCTTCCTCGGCGCCCATACGGTGCCGCCGGAATATCAGGACCGGCGCGAGGCGTACCTCGCCATGGTGATCGATCAGATGATCCCGGCCGTCGCTCGGGAACGGCTGGCAAGCTTCTGTGATGTCTTCGTCGAGCGTTCCGCCTTCTCCGTCGACGAGGCGCGCCGGGTCTTCCGCGCCGCCAAGTCCGCGGGGCTCACGCCGAAGCTGCACGCCGATCAGATAACGGAATGCGGCGGCGCCGAGCTCGCGGCCGAAGTGGGGGCCGTCAGCGCCGATCACCTCGAGTGTGTCTCCGGCGCGGGGATCGCGGCGCTCACGCGGGGCGGCGTGGTCGCGGTCAGTCTCCCGATCGCGACCTTTTACCTGGGGCAGGCGCCGCAGCCCTCCCGCAAGTTGATCAACGCCGGCGTCGCGGTCGCGGTCGCCACGGACTTCAACCCCGGCTCGGCGCCGAGCTATCATCTACCGTGGGCGATGCTGCTCGCCTGCACCTTGCAGCGGATGTCGCCTGCCGAGTCGCTCAAGGGGGCAACGCTCTTCGGCGCCAGGGCACTCCGACTCGAGGACCGGATCGGATCGCTCGAGATGGGGAAGCAGGCCGATTTCGCGATCATCGACGCGCCCGACCTTTCGCATTGGCTCTATCATTTCCGTCCCAACGCCTGCCGGCGTACCGTGATCGGCGGAGCGACGCGCTGGACCTCGTGACCCGTACGCCCCATCGGAGCGCCGCATCGTGACCAGCACCTTTACCCGTACCGAGATCCCGACCCCCGCCACCGCCCCCGGCGATCCCCGCAACGGCCACCTCCTCGGCGGCCAAGTGAGCGGCGAAACGAAACCGCGCGCCGTCATCATCGGCTTCCCTTCCGA
>JBIOIC010000050.1:0-11327 GCA_044449625.1 Gemmatimonadales bacterium
GAGGCGCGGGATGATCTGCAAGGTGGCGGCGAGGAGATAGGCGGCGGAGAAGGGCCATCGGCGCACCATCGCAGCATCAACGAAGCGGGAGGCGTTGAACCCGCGGAGCAGGAGGAAGGACGCGGCGACGATCGCGGTCAATCGCGAGCCTTGCGCCACCGTCTCCCGCACCCCGGCGACAGAGAGTCGCACCGGACCGAACCAGAGATAGGGTGCGTCACCCAGGGCACCTTGTACCACGAAGAGAAGGATCCAGAGCGGCAGGGCGATCACCAGCGCCGGACGGAGCGTTCCGGCGTCACCCAGAAGGGGAGCGGCAAGGAGCAGGGCGATGGCCAATGCGACCGGACCGGCGGGAGCCGGCACCAGAAAGACGAGCGCCACGACCGCGAGGGTCAGGACGAGGGGGGTAAAGGGATGGGCCCGCGCCACCCGCGAAGTGGCGCCGCCCGCGCTCACGCGGTGCGCCCTGTGGCGGTGCCCGCGGAGGGGAAGCGACTCGCCATCCGGAGCGGCAGAGCGAGGAGCACCGCCGCCACCAGCGCGAAGGCGATCATCTTGTCGGCCACATCGGTGACGAGGCTCGCCGTGGTCACCGCGCGCTCCAGCGAGAAGCCGAGCGAACGGAGGACCGCGCCGAGGGCGGTGACGCCGGTCGCGGTGACCCCTTTGAAGAGGACGAAGGAGATGACGGCGGAGAGGGTGCCGCCGAGGAGCCCGCAGAAGGCGCCCCATGCCACCGACCGGAGGATGGTGCGGAAGCCGTGCCGGCTGGTCGCGACAGCGGCCACCAGCGCCACCAGGATCTGGATCGGCAGGAAGGCGAGCCACATCATCTGGCCCGAGAGGAGGGCCGTGAGCACCTGGCTCAGGATCCCCGTCGCCACCCCCGACATCGGTCCGGCCAGCGCGGTGATGAGGATCGTCCCCACCGCATCGAGGTAGACCGGGAGGCCCAGTTCCTGGACCAGCCGCCCCATCGCGAGATTGAGCGCGACGCAGGTTGGAATGAGGGCGAGGAGACGGGAGTTCATCGGGGGATTCTACGCCATCCCGAATGGATGGGAAAGGCGGCCCTTCTCCGGCCGCCCCGGAGATAGTCGGCCTTCGCCTTGCCTCGCCCGAATTACCTTTCCCCCATGACCAGACTCCGAACCGTCCTCCTCGTCCTGGGACTCGCCGCCGTCACGGCACCGCTCGCGGCCCAGAGCACCGCCGAAGCGCGTGAGCTCCTCTCCGACGTCAAGTTCCTCGCCTCCGACGCCTTGCAGGGCCGGAAGATCGGCACTCCCGGCGCCGATACCGCCGCCGCCTACCTCGCGCGCCGTTTCGCGGCGGCGGGCCTGCAGCCGGGGCCCCGCGGCTGGTTCCAGCGCTTCACCGTTTCGCCCGACGCGCCGGCGGCGCAGCACACGGGGATCGGCGGCGCTGAAGGGGAGAATGTCATCGGCGTCCTCTCCGGCCGCGACCCGGTGCTCCAGAACGAGATCGTCGTAGTAGGCGCGCACTACGACCACCTCGGACTCGGTGGCTTCGGTTCCCTGGCGCCCGACAGCACGGGGAAGGTCCACAACGGCGCCGATGACAATGCGTCCGGCGCCTCCGCGCTGGTGGCCATCGCCCATCGGCTGATGGCGCACCGTCCGGCGCGCACGATCGTCTTCATCGCTTTCACCGGCGAGGAAGAGGGGCTGCTCGGCAGTGAGTGGTATGTGAAGCATCCGCTCTATCCGATCGACCACACCGTGGCGATGATCAACCTCGACATGGTGGGACGGCTGCGGAACTCCAAGCTCATCATCTACGGCACCGCCAGCGCCAAGGAGTGGCCGGCGCTGCTCGATTCACTCAACACCGCGCCCAAGTTCGACATCCGGGGCCACGGCGACGGCTACGGACCGAGCGACCAGTCGTCGTTCTACGCCGCGCACCGGCCGGTGCTCCACCTCTTCACCGATCTGCACGAGGACTACCACCGCCCCACCGACGACTGGCAGAAGATCAACGCCGACGGGCTGGCCCGCGTGGCCAATTTCGCCGCCGCCATCGCGCAGGCGGTGGGTGATCGCCGCGGCGAGCTCACCTTCGTAGACGTTCCGGCCCCGGTGGCGAGCGATACCACGCCCGCGGTCACCTCCGGTTATGGCGCCTACCTCGGCACCATCCCCGACATGAGCGAGAACCCGGGGGGCGTCGGCGTCACCGGGGTGCGGGCGGGGAGCCCGGCGGAAAAATCAGGACTCCGTGCCGGAGACGTGATCGTGAAGATGGACGGGAAAGAGGTGAAGGACCTGATGGCGATGACGGTGGTCCTCCGGGCCCACAAGGCGGGGGACTCGATCGAGATCGTGGCTCTCCGGAACGGGGCCCCGGTCACCACCCAGGCCACCCTCGGCGTCCGGCCCGATTGATGCCGGTCCTGCACGGAGAGAAGGTCGTGGCGGGACTCCGCGGTGTCTTCGCGCGGGAGGAAGGCCGCCCGGCACTGCTCCGGTTCGCGGCCGAGCGGATCCGCGCCGCGGGAAGTCCGTACACCTCTGTCTACCTCTATATGCTGCACGGCGCGGAGCTGGTGCTCGAAGCCCACAGCGGCCGGGAGACTGATCACATCCGGATCCCGGTGGGCAAAGGGGTCTGCGGCACCGCGGTGGCGACGGGAGAGGACCAGAATGTGGGGGACGTGCGCGCGCGGGAGAACTATCTCGCCTGCAACCTCGACACCCGCTCTGAGCTGGTGGTGCTGATCCGGCAGGGGAAGAAGATCCTGGGTCAGATCGACATCGACAGCGACGCGGTGAATCCATTCAGTGCCGAGGAAGAGGCGGAGGTGCGGACGGTGGCGGAGGGGCTGGCGGTGTTGTTGTAGGGAGCTGGGAGCTAGGAGCTGGTGGCTCATGGCTAGTGCCCAATTGAGCGCGAGGCAGTGGACCGTCTGCAGCTACCAGCCACCAGCTACTAGCTCTCAGCCACCAACTTCTCCCGTTCTTCTTCAGGCAACACCAGCCGCCGGTCGCGGGACTCGTGGTCGAGCAGCTCCGCGTAGCGTCCCCATTCGATCACGGTGCGGAGCAGTCCGTTGGCGCGGCTGAAGGGGAAGCAGATCGTCAGGTCGGCCAAGACCTCGTCCACTTCGATCGCGCCCTCGTTCTCCTTGATCATCCCCACCACCCGCGCGAAGAGCGGCAGCTCCGCCACCCGGGCGCGGGTGAGCGCTTTCCGTTCCGCGCTGTCTCCCGCCACCAGTTGCTGCCCCGCCGGGGTGAGCCGCACCAGTTCACCAGGGGTTTCCACCCAGGCGAGCTGCTCCGCCGCGCGCGCCACGGCGGTCATCCGGTCGTAGTCGACGCCCAGCTGCTCGGCGATGTCGAAGACCGAGTCCCCCCCTTCGGCGCGATCGGCGAGGTGGTCGAGCAGACCCATCACCTCGGAGACGTGCACCCGTGGGAACGGCACCAGGCGGGCCGGCACGCCGACCGCGGCGCGCTCCGGCTCGGGGAGAAGTGTCGCGGTGAGGATGGCGTGGAGCCGGTCCACCATCGCGGAGAATTGCGGACTCCGGGGATCGCGCGGATAGGTGAGCGGGTTGTCCAGCACCTCGCGGATGTGGCCCGGGTTCGACCCGAAGACCACGATGCGACCCGCCAGGTAGACCGCCTCGTCCACGCTGTGGGTCACCACCACCAAGGTACTGACGCCGGTCTCCGGATTCTGCCAGAGATCCACCACCTGCGACCGCAGGTTCTCGGCGGTCAAGGCGTCGAGGGAGCCGAAGGGTTCGTCCATGAAGAGGATCTCGGGTTCGACAGCGAGTGCCCGCGCGAAGCCGACCCGTTGCTTCATCCCGCCCGAGAGCTCGCGCGGATAGGCCTGCTCGAAACCGTCGAGCCCCACCGCTTCGATCGCCTGCTTCACCGCGGCCTCGTGATCTCCGCCGGAACGGCCCCGCGCCGCGAGCCCCATCGCCACGTTGTCCTCGACCGAGAGCCACGGCAGCAAGGCGAAGGATTGGAAGACCATCGCCGCGGTGGCGAGGACCCCCTCCACCGGCTGGCTCCGGTAAAGCACCTGGCCCGCCGTCGGCCGGGTGAGACCGGTCAGCAACCGCAGCAGCGTGCTTTTGCCGCACCCCGAAGGTCCCACCAGCGCGACGACTTCGCGTTCGCGGATGGTGAGCGACACATCCCTGAGCGCCTCGAACTCCCCATGATTGGGGAGCTGATAGCGCTGGATGATCCCCTTCGCCTCCAGCAATACGGCGGATGGGACCGCCGTCGGACGCGGCTCGGTCATTGGGTCACCCCATACTGGTTCTGCGCCAGTGTCGCCATCGGGCGCCACACCAGCCGGTTCCACGCCACCACAATGCAGCTCATCACGGTGATCCCGCCGGCAAGCAGGGGAAAGTCGGCGTGAACGGTGGCGATCGAGATCAGGCTGCCGAGCCCGGTGGCGATGTGGGTGGTGCCGCCGGCCTGCACATACTCCGCCACGATCGAGCCGTTCCAGGCGCCGCCCGCGGCGGTGATCCACCCGGTCACGAGCGCGGGAAAGGCCGCCGGAAGATAGAGCGAGCGCCAGCGCCGCCACCCCGTCACCTGAAAGACCTCCGCGGCCTCAACCAGTTGCGGAGGCAGGGCGGCTACGGCGGAGATCACGTTGAAAAGAATGTACCACTGCGCCGCCAGCACCATCAGCGCCACGGCGCCGAATCCGAATCCGATGCCGAGCGCAAAAAAACCGAGGATGACGATCGGGAAGACCATGGGCGCCGGGAAGGATGCCACAATCTGAATGACCGGCTGCACCACCCGCGAGAGCCGCGGCGATCGACCGACCAGTATCCCGACCGGCAGGGCCCACGCGGTCGAGATGGCCACCGCCGACAACACCCGCAGAAAGGTGAGCCCCGCCGCCACACCGAGTGAAAGCCAGGCGGCGCCATTCAAGTGGAGGAGCAGCCGGACCAGTTGCGCCACCCCGAGGCCGGCGCCGCCGAAGAGCAGCAGGGTCAACACCCCCCCCAGCACTCGTACGATACTGTCGCGACCTGGATGCGGCCCCGGAAACCGGCGCAGGACCCGGTCAGCGTGGCGCAGTGAGGTGCGGATCGGCCGGATGGCCGCCCGGGTCGCGACCCGGGCGGTCTCGACTGCACTGTGCCGCACCATCCGGGCGCGGACCCGCAGCCGAGACCGCCGGAAGAATTCGAGGAGCCAGTTGGTGGACGGTGCATCGCCGGCGGAGTCGTCGAGCCGGAATTTCTGGGCCCAGACCACCAGTGGCCGCCAGAAGAGACGATCCACCGCCACGATCATCACGGTCATCGCCACCAGGGCGAGGAGGATCGCGCGACGATCACCCTGCTGCACCGCGACGCTCATGTAGGCGCCGATGCCGGGGAGACGGAAATCCCGTCCGCCCAGCTGGAACGCCTCGTTGACCATCAAGAAGAACCACCCCCCCGCCATCGAGAGCATCCCGTTCCACACCAGCCCTGGCGTCGCGGCGGGGACCTCAAGCCGGCGGAAGATCTTCCAGCCACCCCAGCCCGCCACCTGCGCCGCCTCCCGCAGCGGTTCGGGAACGCTCTTGAGCGAGTTGTAGAAGCTGAAGGCGAGGTTCCACGCCTGCGCGGTGAAGATCATCAGAATGGCGGCGAGTTCGAGCCCCGCATTGCGATTGGGAAAGAGCGCCACCAATCCGAGCACCAGCCCGGGGAGGAAGCCGAGCACGGGGATGCTCTGCAGAATGTCGAGCACCGGAAGGAGGAACCGCTCCGCCCGCGCCGAGGAGGCCGCCGCCCAGCCGAAGACGAAGGCGAAGATGTATGAGATGATGAGCGCCAGCACGCCGCGGAGCAGCGAGAAGAGCGTGTATTTCGGGAGCGCCCAGGGCGAAAGGTCGATCCGCACCGCCTGGCTGAACGGGGCCTCGAACTGGCGCGCGAACGACAGCAGCGCGCCGATGATCGCCGCGATGAGACAGAGCACCACCAGATCCGCGAGCGTGACCATGCGGCGCACCGGCTGCACCCGATCCGTCAGGTGCTCCGGCGGCGGGGAGTGCAGGGCCGCAATCTCGGCCTCGGGCTCGGTCTCAGCGGGGATCGGTGCGGTCATCGTGATCGATCAATCTAGCGCGTGAACGGCGGGGCTAGTAGCTGGTGGCTGCTAGCTACGAGCTACGGGCTACTAGCTACTAGCTATCAGCTACCAGCTACTTTTCCCCGATGGTCGAAACACTCACCCGACGCGTCAACGGCGTTGCGCTCTTCGAGCGGCGGACCGGGAGCGGCCCCGTCACGGTGGCGCTTCACGGCGGCCCCGGCGCGAGCCACGACTACCTCCTCCCCGGGTTCGATGCCCTGACCGAAGGGCGCACCCTCGTACTCTACGACCAGCGCGGCGGCGGCCGCTCCCCCATTCCTCGCGAGGTGAAGGCGGGATGGGAGGAGCACGTCGCCGATCTCCACGCCCTGAAGGAGCTCTGGGGCGACGAACCCTTGAACCTCGTCGGCTACTCCTGGGGCGGCCTCCTCGCGATGCTCTACACCCTGAAGCATCCGTGCAGTGTCGCCCGCCTGGCGCTGGTCTCTCCCGCTCCGGCCTCCCGCGAAGGACGCTTGGACTACGACCGCCGCTACGCCGAGATCACCAATGGCCCCTGGGCGCAGGAAGAGCGGAAGAAGCTCCGCGAATCGGATCTTCATTCACGCGATCTCGCCGCCTATCAGCGCCGACTCTTCGAGCTCGCCGTCATCGCCTATTTCAAGGATCCGGAGCGGGTCCACGAGCTCACGGGCTTCCGCCTCGTCGAGCGTATCCAAAAGGAGGTCTGGGCCTCCCTCGGCGATTACGATCTCTATGCGGCGCTCCGGAAGCTCGCACTCCCTGCGGTCGTCCTTCACGGCCGGGACGACATCATCCCGTGGCAAACCGCCGAGGAGACCGCCGAGTGCCTCCAGGCGCCGTTCCATCTGATCCCCGATTGCGGTCACGTACCGTACGTGGAAGGGTTTGAGACCTTTCACAGGGTGCTCGACGACTTCCTCCCCAAGGCCGGCCGTGGCTGAGCGCCCGACGCCGTTCGGCCTGGTCTTCGGCGCGCTCGCGGCGGAGCGCTTCCCCGCCCTCGCCGATTCGCTCAGGGTGACCGGCGCCGATGCCGGAAGCCGCGATGCCTTCGTGCTCGATCGCGCGGTGGTTGAACTCCTCCGCGATCTGGTCCCCGACGAGCATGACCCGGCACAGATCTCCGACTTTGTCGCGACGCTGCACCACGCCTTTCTCTTCTGGCGGGATGGGGAGCAGATCGCATCGATCTCCCGCGAGCGGACGCTCCCGCTGCTGGAATCTGGGCCTCCGCCCCTCCGACCACCCGGCCACGCGACTACCGGCCCATCCGTCTACTATCAGTTCCCCGAGCGACTCATCTGGGCGGAGCTCTCCCCTGGATCGCCCCACGAACCGCTCGACGGGATATTCGTGCATCCCACCGGAGGTGAAGCGGTGACGGTGCTCGGTGTCTTCGGCGTCCACCCCGGCCGGCCCGGTTTCAGCGTGGCCGAAGTGGCAGGCACCAGGCCGCGAGGGCTCGCGCGGGGGGACGGCTCGGCGCTCTTCGCGCCGATACTCCCCGGCGGCGATTCCGCCGGACTGCACTCCATCGTCGGAGCAGAAGAGCTGCTCGAACTCGCGTGGCGGGCCCGGATGGAGGCCGCATGATGGAGAAACGGGGTGTCGCCGAAGCGCTGGAGCAGATGGCGGCGCTGATGGAACTGAAGGGGGAGAATGCCTTTCGGGTGCGCGCCTTCCGCGCCGCGGCCAGTACGGTCGAGGGGCTTCCGATCGCGGTGGCGGAGGCGCTCCGTGATGGCTCGCTCGCGGCGACCAAAGGGATCGGCCCCGCCACGCTCAAGATCATCCGCGAACTCGCCGAGACCGACCGGAGCGCCGCCCTCGATGAGCTGCGCGAACAGGTGGAGCCCGGCCTGGTCGAGATGCTCCAACTCCCCGGGCTCGGCGTCGCCAAGGTGCGCCAGCTCCACGAGGCGCTCGGCATCGACACCATCGCCGATCTCGAGGCGGCGGCCCGCGACGGCTCGCTGGCGGAACTCCCGCACTTCGGCGCCCGGACCGCGGAGAACATCCTCAAGGGAATCGCCTTCCTCCGCCAGGCGAGCGCCTTCCGGCTCTGCCATCACGCGGCGGCGGAGGCCGAGGCGCTCCGTGCCGCGCTCGCCGCACTGCCGGGAGTCGAACAGGTCGTCGTGGCCGGACCGGTGCGCCGCCACCTCGAAGTGGTCGACGAACTGGTGCTTGTGGTGGTGGGAGACGCGCCGCCAGCGGAGCTCTTCAAACGCCTGGCCAAGCTGCCGGGGGTCTCCGAGTTCTCGGGGCAGGATGAGCGGCGGGTCACGCTGCGGTTCGACGGCGGCTCGATCGCGCGGGTGATCGTCACCACCCCCAAGAACGCCGGCGCGGTGCTGGTCCAGGCCACCGGGAGCGAATCGCACCTCACCGCGCTCTCCGCCTTCGCGAAGACCACCGGGCACACCTTCGACGGCGCGGCGCTCTGGAAGGGGAGCACCTTCATCCCCACCGCCGACGAGGCAACTTTCTATCGCGCCCTCGGCCTGGCGGAGATTCCGCCCGAGTTGCGTGAAGGCCAGGGGGAGATCGAGGCATCGGCCGCGGGCACGCTGCCGGCGCTCCTGACCCGTGCCGACCTCGCGGGGTTCCTGCACTGCCACTCCCACTACTCCGATGGCACCGCGACCATCGAGGAGATGGCCCGGGCCTGCCAGGCTGCCGGCTATTCCTATATGGGGCTCACCGACCACAGCCAGGCGGCGGCGTACGCGGGTGGCTTGAAGCCCGATGACCTTCAGCGCCAAGCCGACGAAATCGATGCCCTGAATGCCCGGCTCAGCGGCTTCCGGGTCTTGAAGGGGATCGAGTCCGACATCCTGGCCGACGGCGCTCTCGACTACCCGGGTCACGTCCTCGAACGGCTCGACTTCGTCATCGGATCGATCCACAGCCGCTTCTCGATGGAGCGAGATGAGATGACGCGGCGGATGCTCCGCGCCCTCGACGATCCCTGCCTCACCATCGTCGGTCACCCCACCGGCCGGCTGCTGCTCTCCCGCGAGCCGTACGCCGTCGATCTCGACGCTCTGATCGAGAAAGCCGCCGCGACGGGTGTCGCGATCGAGATCAATGCCGATCCGCATCGGCTCGATCTCGACTGGCGCTGGCTCAAGCAAGCGCGCGCCGCCGGGACGATGATCTCCATCGGCGCCGACGCCCACGATGCCCGCGGGATCGGGAATATGGAATGGGGGGTCGGGATCGCCCGGAAAGGATGGCTCACCGCGGCCGACATCCTGAATACCCGAAGCGCCGAGGAGTTTCTCGCCTTCGCCCGGAAGCGGAGGGGAGCGTGAGGCGGGAGAGGGGGACAGGAGGTGAGGTGAAGCGGCGCCGAGGCCCCGCGCCCCCTCTTGAGGTTCTTTCCCGCCTCAAGCGCGCCTACCCCGATGCTCACTGCGCGCTCGATCACCGGAATCCCTACGAGCTCATCGCCGCCACGATCCTCTCGGCCCAATGCACCGATGTCCGGGTCAACCTGGTGACGCCGGATCTCTTCAAGCGCTATCCGACCGTCAATGCGCTGGCGGGCGCCAAGCAGGGAGACGTCGAGCGGATCATCCAGTCGACCGGCTTCTTCCGCAACAAGGCGAAGAACCTGATCGGGATGGCGCAGGCGGTTGTGGCGGAGCACGACGGCAAGATCCCGCGGACGATGGTGGAGCTGCACGCCCTCCCCGGCGTCGGCCGGAAAACGGCGAACGTCGTCCTCGGCAACGCCTTCGGTCTGAACGAAGGGGTCGTGGTCGATACCCACGTCGGCCGGCTCTCCCTCCTCCTCGGCCTCACCCGGGAGACCGACCCGGTCAAGGTCGAGCGCGATCTCGTGGCACAGTTCCCCCGCGAGGGCTGGACCCTCCTCTCGCACCTGCTGATCTCGCACGGCCGAGCGGTCTGCATCGCGCGGCGCCCGAAATGTGGGGAGTGCGTGCTGGCGGACATCTGCCCCTCCGCTCAGGTGGACGGCTGACACGAATCCGGACGAGCACCTAGTTTTCCCCGGTCCCCTTCTCCCTTTCTCCTCCTTTCTCCCTTCTCCGATCTTGACCTCTCCCGCGCACGCCTGGTCCCATGTCGCCCGCGCCTATCAGCGGAACATCCTCCCCGGCTTCACCCCGGCGGCGAATGCGCTCTGTACGGCGCTTCAGATCGGCCCCGGCGATCGAGTCCTCGACGTCGCCTGCGGCCCCGGCACTGTCTCGCTTGCGGCGCTGCGAGCCGGCGCCACCCAGGTGACCGGCGTCGATTTCGCGGCGGAGATGGTCGCCCTTGCCCGGATCGCCGCCATCGGCCAGCCCGCGGAGTTCCACCTCGGCGACGCCGCGGCGCTTCCGGTCGCAGACGTGACCTTCGATGTCGGCATCTCGGGTTTCGGGATCATATTTGCCCCCGAACCCCGCCGCGCCGTCGCCGAGCTGCACCGTGCCGTCGCCGCGGGAGGACGCGCCGGGCTCCTCGCCTGGCTCCGCGGCGACAGCACCAACGCCTATTACGACCGGGTCTATCAGCACATCGTGCGGCCGCAACTGGCCCACGACCCCTACGCCTGGGGGGATCGCGCCACCGCGCGGAAGTGGTTCGGCGAGTGGTTCGGTTATCTCGAACTCTCGACGATCACCGTGCCGTACGAGGGCCCCTCTCCCGCGGCGGTCTGGGAGGTCCTCCGCACCTCCACCGGCCGGGTGGCAATCGCCTACGAAACACTGGACCAGGGCGCGCGGGAGCGGATGGACCGCGACATGATCGATTTCTTCGATCGCTTCCGCCAGGCCGATGGGTCGGTCTATTGGCCGAGGGAAGCGTTGATGATCGCGGGAACGAAGTGAGCGGCGGGAGGCGGGAGATGGGAGACGGGTGGGCCGCGAGTGATGGGCCACGGGTCGAATCCTCTCGCCGCCCGCACCCCGCCGCGCACTCGCAGCCCATCTCCCGCCTCCCGTCTCCCTTGTGAATCACCTCGCCCAAGAGACCTCCGCCTACCTCACGTCCGCCGCCCACCAGCCGGTGCACTGGCACCCGTGGGGTCCGGCGGCATTCGCGGCGGCGCGGGAGAGCGGCCGGCCGATCCTCCTCGACATCGGCGCGGTCTGGTGCCACTGGTGCCACGTAATGGATGGCGAGAGCTATGAGGATCCCTCCCTCGCCGAGCTCCTGAACGCCGAGTTCATCTGCATC
>JBIOIC010000051.1:0-11244 GCA_044449625.1 Gemmatimonadales bacterium
CCCCGCCATCGCGGCGATGCCGCAAGTGGCTCCCCCTCCGGCCGGCCGGCCGCAGGCGGTGAGCCCGATAAGGAGAAGGAAGGAACGGCGCATTGAGGTCTCGGCGAGTCGGATGACGGCCAAACATAACCAGCCGCTCCGCCCCGGGGACCGTCTTTCCAGCCGCTTGACGCCCGCCCTGGCGGGGGATGACATTTCCTCCCTCGCCGTACTCCTCGTTCCCAGGCGTTCCCGTGGGTTTCTTCGACCGTGTCCGCGACGGGCTGGACCAGTGGCTCAGCCGGAGAACGGTGCCGCCCACGTCTCGGGAGACCGCTGCCGTTCTCGAGCAATCGCTGGTGGAGATGAAAGTCGGCCTCGGCGATCTGCGCCGTGCGCGCGAGGCGACCGAGCGGGAACTCGCGGGGGAGCGTCGCCAGTTGGCCGATGCCGAACGGCGCGGCGCCCTCGCCGCCCTGGTCCCCGATCCCGAAACCGTCCGGGTGGCGGAAGAGTTTGCCGCCAAGCATCGGGAGCGGATCGGCGTCCTGGAGCGGAAGCTTGCGGTGCAGGGCGACGAGGTCACGCTGGCGGAGCGCGAGGCCGGCGAGCTCGCGGCCCGCTGGCGGGAAGCCCGCCGCGGCCTCGGCCCGAACGGGATGACGCCGAGCATCGAGGCGGCGTGGCGCGATCTCCAGGCCGCGGGCGGCCAGCGTCCCGGGACCGATCTGGAAGGGGAGCTGGTGCGCTCCGAGACCGATCATGTCGCGCGCGAAGCGGCGGCGGACGCCCAGCTGGCGCATCTCAAGAAGAAGATGGGAAAGTAGGGCGCAAAGCTTAAAGCTCAGGGCTTAGAGTTTCGGATGCTGCAGGTCGTGCGGGACATTCCCATTTTCGATCCCGATCTATTCATGGCGTGGAGCTTCGGGCTCCGTGCTCCAGACTCCCTGCAAGGAGATCTCTTTGACTGCATCACCAAGTTCCGACACTGCCTTCTTCGGGCATCCCCGCGGATTGGCCACGCTCTTTTTTACGGAGATGTGGGAACGGTTCTCGTTCTACGGGCTCCGGGCGGTGGTGATCCTGTTCATGACCGCCGCCGCCACGGATGGCGGTCTTGGGTGGGGCATCGGCAAAGCCGGCGCCATCTACGGGACCTACGCGGCGCTGGTGTACATGCTCTCCCTCCCCGGCGGCTGGGTGGCCGACAAGCTGATCGGGCTCCGTCGCGCGGTGCTCCTTGGCGGCACGCTGATCATGCTGGGTCAGCTCACGCTCGCGATACCGGGGTCCACCTTCTTCTTTCCTGGCCTCGGGTTGATCATCCTCGGCACCGGCCTGCTCAAGCCGAACGTGAGCGTCATCGTCGGCGAGCTCTATCCCACGGCCGACCTGCGGCGGGATGCCGGGTTCTCGATCTTCTACATGGGGATCAACCTGGGTGCTACGATTGCCCCTCTCATCGTGGGTGGGCTGGCCCAGGCGCCAGGTTTCCGGACACTCCTCCTCTCGTGGGGGCTCAACCCGCTGAACGCCTGGCATTGGGGCTTCGGCGTGGGGGCGGCGGGAATGCTCTTCGGCGTGATCCAGTTCCGGCTGGGCTGGAAGCATCTTGGGACGGCCGGCGTCCGCCCGAGTGTCGCCGCGGACTCCTCCGAAGGGATCTCGGCGTGGCGGACCGCCAAGATCAGCGGGCTGGGGGCGCTGGTGGTGCTCGCGGTGGTGACGCTCTTGGTACGCAACGGTAGCGGGACCGCCGAGGGGGTGGCGGGGGCGGTCCCCTACTTGTTCGGCGCCGTCGTGGTGGCCTTTTTCGTCTGGCTTTTCTCGATGGGGCAGTGGACCAGGGAGGAGCGCAAGCGTCTGATCGTGGTACTGGTGCTTTTCATCGCGTCGGCCATCTTCTGGGCCGCCTTCGAGCAGGCGCCCTCCACCCTGAACCTCTTTGCGCTCAAGAATACCCGGAACAGCATCATGGGATGGAGTTTCCCGTCGAGCTGGCTCCAGTCGGTCAACTCCCTCTTCATCATCCTGCTGGCGCCGGTATTCGCGTGGGTCTGGCTCCGGCTGGGACGGCGAGATCCGTCGAGTCCCACCAAGTTCGGGTTCGGGCTGCTTTTTGCCGGGCTGGGCTTCCTGGTGATGGTATTCGCCGCGCGGGCCGCCGTCGGAGGCGCGCTGGTGAGCCCGATGTGGCTGGTGGTGACCTACCTCTTCCACACGATCGGAGAGCTCTGCCTGAGCCCCGTCGGATTGAGCTCGATGACGAAGCTCGCTCCCGACCGGGTCAAGGGGATGATCATGGGCGTCTGGTTCCTCGGCACGTCACTCGGGAACCTCATCGCCGGCAACGTGACCCGACTCTACGGCTCGCTGACCGTGCCGCAGCTCTTCAGCGCGGTGGCGGTCTTCTGTATCGTGCCGGCGATCGTGATGTTCCTGCTGGTGGTACCGATCCGCCGGATGCTCGCGCGCGCCTGACCGGGGTTTGCAACTGACGATGAAGGGGGCGGCGTTCCATCGCCGCCCCCTTTGTCGCGTCCCGCAGCCGGACCAGCGCTAGGCGACGGGCCGGGCCTGCGCCAGCAAGGCAATCACGGTGCCGTCCGCGGATCGGATTGCTTCCCGGTGCACGTCATAGTCCCGGCTTTCACCGGAGGCGGGCTCCCATCGTTCGCGCTGGTCGGAGGGTTCGCCGGTTTGGAAGACTTGGCGGGCTCGATCGGCGGCGATCATCGCCAGGGCGGGCGGGAAGAGATCGAAGAGCGACTGACCCTCCGCCGCGGCCCGCTCCCCGAGGCCGATGGCGCTGGCGAACGCATCGTTGCAGCGGGTGATCGCCCGGGTCTCGCGGGAGAGGAGGTAAACCGGGGCGGCGAGCGCCGCGAGCACCGCGTCGAGGTCGGCGCCCGATGCGCCGGCGGAAAGTGCCGGCGGTCCCGCCACCGGCCGCGGGGTCGGCGCGCGGTGGATCGCCAGCGTATCGAGAGGGACCGGTGCCGGGGTGGTGTTCGGGGCTTCGTCGAGATTGTGACGACGGGTTTGGGCCACGGCGCTCGCGAGCAACAGCCCGAGGATGGCGCCGAAATCGAGGAAGGCCTGGAGGGCAAGCAGGGCGTCGGGGCGGGCGAGCGCGCGGAGGGGGCCGTGTCCAGTCGCCGTGCTCCAGATGGCGACCCCGCCAATCACCACGGCGCAGGTGGCGGTGACCCGGCGGCCGAAGCGCAGCGCGGTATAGGAAAGGAAGAGCAGCGGGGCCGCGAGCAGGTAGGGCGCCATCGCGCGCGGCATCGCGGCGCCGAAGACCGCGAAGCAGATGATCGCGAGGGCGAAGGCGGCCAGCAGTGATTCGGTCTCTTGTCCGCGGCGGAAATGCAGCCGTCCATGCTGGGCCCAGAGCAGGATGGCGGGGGTCAGCAGCACGATGCCGGTCAGATCGGCCAGCCACCAAGTACGCCAGACGATCGCCGGCGCGACCGGGAGCAGGCCTCCGGCGGCTTCCACGATGGTGCCGGCTGTGGCACTGATCGTCGCCGCGGCGAACCCCGCGCCGACGGTCCACGCGAGGACGTCCCGGGGAGACTGGATCGCGACCCGCGGTCCCTGGATCAGCCGGGGGATCAGGCGGGCCGTCAGGGCCATCGTGGTGGTCCCCGTCGCGATTCCGACCGCCAGCGCCATCGTCGTCGCGGTATCCGAGGCGGCCGCGGCGCTGAAGAAGAGGAAGTTGTTGGCGAACGATCCGAGCCAGATCCCGGGCCAGACCCGCGTGCCGAGCAGGGCGATAGCCGCCACGGCGATCCCGGACGCGGGCCAGAGCGTGGGAACGTGACCTTGCACCAGCGCCATTGACTGTCCCAGCCGCGCGGTGAGCAGGTAGATCGCTGCGAGGCCGCCCACCTGCAGCAGGTAGGGGGTGTTCCGGGAAGGCATGGGGAGAAGCTACCGCGCGGGAGCGGGGGCGGCTATCGGACCCGCTCAGAAGACTTAGAAGCGCACTTCCATCCCCAGGCGTACCAGACGGGGCGGACCATAGGCGAACACCGGCCGGGTGTAGTCGGCGGCCGCCTCCAGGTAGAGCGGCATCAACTCCGCGGGGCCCGAGATCAGGCCGTCGTGATTCTTGTCGGCCCACGCCCGGTAGCGTGACGACTCGTAGGGGATCGCCTCGGGGTGCGCGTTGTACGCCGCCTGCGCCAGTTGCGTCACCGTTGCGTTGTCGAGGTAGGGGCTGCCGGTGCTCCGGTTGACCGCGATCACGTTCTGGGTATTCAGCAGGTTCCGCGCGTCGAAGTAGACGCTCGCCTCCCGGCCCCAGAGCCGCAACGGCCGCCGGACCAGCAAGTCGATGGTGCTCTGGCTCGGCAGGCGGTAGCTGTTGGGCGGTCCGATGAGGGTGTCGCCGACCGGTGTGGTCTTCGAGAAGGGGAGCCCGGAGTCGTAGCGCAGGATCGCCGCGACGCTCAAGCCGGCGAGCGGTCGTATCCCCGCCACCTTCACGCCGCGGTCCTCCGGAGCGTGGTATTCGATGATGCCGGTGAAGCTGTGGCGGCGATCATAATCGAGCGGGAAGACGTCGCTGGACGGGCGGACGGTATCGCCGGTGGCGGGGTCGATGTAGAGGGAACGCAGGCGATAGGCGTCGGAGGCGGAGGCCGTCGCCTCCTGCAGGGTATAAGAGCCCCGGACCCGGAGCCCGTCGGCCAGCTCCCGCTCCGCGATGATCTCCAGGCCGCGGACAGTGCCGTGATCGAGGTTTCCGAAGACCGTCGAATCGGGATTGAGTCCGAAGGGAACGGAGGCGACGAGTCCGCTCAGCTGCTTCACGTACACGTTGATCTTGAGGGAGACCTTGGGGGACGGCTTGGTGCGGAGACTGAACTCGTACTGGTTGGCCTGCTCGAATCCGAGATTCGGGTTCCCCACCCGGAAGCGCCCGGTGCGGGTGGTGTCATCGAAGGCGGCATCGACCAGATACTGATAGTCGGGAGCCTGGCTGAAGCGGCCCCAACTCGCGACGAAGGTGGCGCCGTTCAGTACGGTGGAGACGGCGAAACGGGGGCTGATCGTCCGTTGCGAGCCGCGCGCCTGGCCGGGACTCGCCGCGCGCGCGTCGAACTGGTCGTAGCGGAGCCCGGCGGTAAAGGCGAGATCGCCGCTGCGTCCCTGGGCCTCGACGTAGGCGCTGGCCGCGACGGGGGAAAAGTCAGCGGCGGTTGCCTGAGGAACGCTGTCGCCGACCGGGAGGTAACCCTGCACGCGGTCGAAGGTCTGCACGTGCTGGAAGGAGGCCTCGCCGCCGAAGTAGAGGTCCACATCGCGTCCGGCGCCCCCGGTGAAGTCGGCCTGCGCGCGGAGTTCGCTGTAGTGGTTCCACGCGACCTCGCCGCGGGAGCCGTTGCCCAGGAAAAAGGCCGGCACGCCATAGGGAGAGCTTGAGCTCAGCTGGGGGCCGGTCAGCCCCGGGATCGGCTCGCGCGCCGCGACGGTGTCCTGCCGCCGGGCGAGGTCCTCTCCGACGACGTGTACCGCTCGCCCGGTGAAGCCGCCGAAGGCGTAATCCGGTGGGGCAGTGGAGGTCCCTCGGACGAAGTCACGATCGAAATAGCCCAGCCGGAAATCGAGCAGCAGCGGGTTGACCCCGCCGCCGAAGCTGTGCTGGAGCTGCGCGCTCAGCAGCGTCCCGTTGACGACCTGCACCGGCGAGAAACTGGGGTCGTACTTGAAGGCGGGATCGAAGAGCTCCCGCTGTTCCAGCGAGCGCACGGCGAGGAGGCGGAGCGGCTGGCCGCCGAGCGGGATGGTCAGCTTGACCGCGGCGTCGTACTGCTCGCCGCTGTTGGCCGGAAGCACCGGGCTGCCGTAGCGGGAATCCCGGGGATCGTCGGGGCGCGGGGCATTCACGGGATCGGCGTCGAGTCGCCCGTTGACGTCGAGGACCGCGACGGCGCGGATGCCGCCCGGGAGCGGCCCATCCCCGCTCACCACGGCGCGGTCGAGACCGTAGTCCCACCCGGTCCCGAAGGGGCGGTCGGTCTCGTAGACAGTATGCCCCGACCAGTGATCGCCGCCGTCGCGCGTCACCACGTTGACGAGACCGGAGATGGCCTGGCCGTAGCGGGCGGAGAAGCCGTTGGTGACGAGCGCCGCCTCGGTGAGGAGGTCGGGGGGAAGCCGGATGCCGAGGCCGCCGGTGGAGGCGTCGAGCTGGTTCTTGAAGCCGAGCCCGTCGAGGACGAAGGACTGCTCGCCCAATCGGCCGCCGCGGTAACTCTGTCCCACCGCGCCGGCCGAGAGCGCCAGCGCGTCATCCAGGCTGCTCACCGGAAGGTTGCGCAGATCCGCGGCGGTGATGCGCTGGGTGGCGGAGGGGGCCAGCGGATCGAGGACGTCGTCTTGGCGCACCGTGATGGAGATGGCCTGGACCGGGATCGCGGCGGCGGTGAGTGCCACCTCCAGGCGCACGACCGCGCCGGGTTCGATCAGCACGCTGTCGCGGGTGGCGGGGTGATAGCCGATCCGGAGCACCGTGATCCGCCAGTAACCGGGGTGCACCTCCCGTACGCGGAAGACGCCGCCGGTGTCGGTCTCGGCGTGGCCCCCTCCCTCGAGCCGGACCAGCGCGCCGGCGATGGACTGGCCCGACGCGGCATCGTGGACCCGGCCGGTGACGGCGCCATTGGTCTGCGCCAGGAGCGGAGCCGCCAGGCTCAATGCGGCGGCGGCGATCGCGCAGGAGCGTCTCACTGCAGGTCCACCCGGTAGATGTCGTCCGCGGAGCCGGTGGAATCGTGGGCGGACCCGGCAAAGGAGCGGCCATTTGGGGCGAAGGAAGGGTGGCGCCAGAACGGAAGGGCCGGGGGAGGGGTCAGCAGGGTAACGACGGTATCTCGGAGGAGGTAGACCGCTCCGCCGCGGTCGAACTGTCCCGCTCCCGGCGGAATGGAGACGTCGCCGCCGACGACCGCGAGGATTCCGCTGGCCGAGACCCGCACGTCCCGGGCGATGCCGAGGGCGCCGAAGTCGTAGGCGATGCTGATCGTGGTATCCGGCAGGCGGAGATGGAAGATCCGGGAGTCGCCATCGCGGGTGAAGTAGATCTCGCCGGGGAGGAGGCCGACCCCGACGCTCGAGGCCCCCGCCGTATTCGGTGCGATCGTCGTCGCTCCGTTCAGCCTCACGAGCGCGATCTCCTGGCCCGTGAGCACCGTGTCGCGAGGCGGATTGCCTATTACGCGCATCGCAACGCCGGCGTAGACCAGGGTCGTGTCGTCGAGCCACTGCAGGTCCACTCCGAAAGAGTGGAACCGTCCGGTGACCGATTGAAAGGGGAAGTGGAGCAAGGAAACGGCGGCACCGGGATCGGCGACGGGGGCGACGACGAGATCTCCACCGTTCGGCACAAGCGCGTGCAGCGGCGAGTTCAGGCGGATCCACGCGAGCTCCAGTCCTCGGGTGGCGGGGCTCACCACCGCGTCGACCGAGTCGGCGGCGGCGGCCGGGGAAAGGATGCAGGCTTCCACGGTCCGGGTCCCGCCACCGGCCGGGATGCGCCCGAGGCAGTAATCGCCATCAGGGCGATCGAGCGCCTGATAGGCGTACCAGATCCCCGATCCGTCCGGCGTCCAGGCCGGCCACAGATCATTGCCGGGGTTGAACGTCAGCCGGAGCGGGGGCCTCGGATCAAACGGTCCGCCGTTCCCGCTGGCGCTCGGCGCTCCCGGCGCCACGTGATCGCAGGCGACGAGCGCGGACAACAGGGATGCCGCGAGCAAGGCTCGGCGGGCGGGGAAATGGCCATCGTGCTCGGATGCGGGTGGGGCGGAGGTCAGGCCGCGGTGGCCGACCCCGGAAGGTACCCTTTTAAGACGCCGGCCGGATGCCCCGATGGACAGCCGGCGGAAGCCGGAGCTGCGTTCCCAACCGCCCCTCCGCGGAGTAACTTACCGCTTCCCCGGATCCACCCGCGTCATCCTGAAAGGCAGTCCGGCCGACGTGACCTCGCTCGATCTCGTCGTCCTCCTTTTGCGCGCCGCCGCCCTGGTCTGGTCGGTGGTGCTGCTCCGCCGTCTCCAGGACTGGCGGATGGGCCTGCTGTCGCTGCTCATCGGATTCATGACGGCGCGTCTCATCTTCAGTCCGATCCCCGCCGCGATTGATCAGTGGTCGATGCTCGGCCTGGTGCACGAAGGACCGGAGCTGGCGCTCAGCCTGATCTCACTCGCGGTGGTCGTCTTCCTGGGGCGGTCGCTCGGGGATCAGCGCCGGGCCGCCGCCGCGCTCCGCATCGAGAAGGCGTACTTCGAGCACCTGTTCGAGAATGCCCCGGAGGCGCTGGTCCTGGCCGATCACCACAGCGTGATCGAGCGGGTCAACGGCGAGTTCACCCGGCTCTTCGGTTACGCCGGCGCCGAAGTGGTGGGGCAGTCGCTCGACGAGATGCTGGCGCCCCACGCCCTGGCGGAGGCGCGAACCCTGACCTCGGAGTCGGCCAACGGACGCACCATCCGGTTCGAGACGCAGCGCCGCCGCAAGGACGGGGCGCTGGTCCACGTCTCGGTGATCGGAAGTCCCATCGTCACCGACGGACGGCAGCTCGGGGTCTACGCCGTCTATCGCGACAACTCGCAGCGCGTGCGGGCGGAAGAGGCGCTCAAGGTGAGCGACCGCTACTTCCGCTCGTTGATGGCCCATACCCTCGACCTCATCGTGGTGCTCGACAACGAGGGGAAGGTCCGCTATGCCAGCGGTTCCATCGAAGGCGTGCTTGGCTACGGGGTGGAGGAGCTCCTCGGGCGTGATGCATTCGGCCTGGTGCATCCCGAGCAGGTGGATCAGGTGCGGGCGCTCTTCCGCGGCCGGCTGGGACGGCCCGGCCCGGCGCCCCGGCTGGAGTTCCGCTGCCGCCACCACGACGGCTCCTGGCGCATCTTCGAGGCCAGCGCCAACAACCTGCTGCACGATCCGGCCATCGATGGCGTCGTCGTCACGATGCGGGACATCACAGAGCGGAAGCGGGGGGAAGAGGCGCTGCGGGAGAGCGAGGAGCGCTACGCCCTCTCCGAGCGCGGCGCCAACGACGGGCTCTGGGACTGGAGTCTGCGAACGGGGCGGGTCTACTTCTCCCCCCGCTGGAAAGCGATGCTTGGTTCGGCGGAGCACGAAGTGGGAACGGCGCCGGAGGAATGGTTCGGCCGGGTCCATCCCGACGACTTGGAACAGCTGAAGATGGACATCGACCTCCACATCGCGGGGCATACGCCGCACCTGGAGACCGAACACCGGATGCGGCACCGCGATGGGCTCTACCGCTGGGTGCTCACCCGGGGGCTCGCGGTGCGGGATGCGACCGGCCGCGGGTATCGGTTGGCGGGATCGCAGACCGACATCACCGCGCGCAAGGCGGTCGAAGAACAGCTCCTGCACGACGCCTTCCACGATCCGCTCACCGGCCTGCCCAACCGGGCGCTCTTCATGGACCGCCTGGGCCACGCCATCCGCCGCGGGCGCCGCAGCGACAGCCAGTCGGCGGTGCTCTTCCTCGACCTCGACCGCTTCAAGGTGGTCAACGACAGCCTGGGCCACGTCCGGGGCGATCAACTCCTGGTCGCGATCGCGCGGCGGCTGGAGGAGTGCGTCCGTCCGGGGGACACGGTGGGCCGGATCGGCGGCGATGAGTTCGTGGTGCTGCTCGACGAGGTGCCGAGCGTGCCGGAGGCGGAAGTCATCGCGGTGCGGATCCAGGAATCACTCGGGGTGCCGTTTCAGCTGGGCGGCCAGGAGGTCTACACCTCCGCCAGCATCGGAATCGCCATCAGCGCGACCGGCCACGAGCGGGCGGAGGACCTCCTTCGCGACGCCGATACCGCGATGTACGACGCCAAGTCCCAGGGGAAGGCGACCCACCGCGTCTTCCATCAGGGGATGCACAGCCACGCGATGACCCAGCTCCAACTGGAGACCGATCTGCGACGGGCGCTCGAGCGCGGGGAACTGGCGCTCTACTATCAGCCGATCGTGTCGCTGGGCAACGGACGGGTGACCGGCTTCGAGGCTCTGGTGCGCTGGCGCCACCCGGAGCGCGGATTCCTCGGACCGGAGGAGTTCATCCCGATGGCCGAGGAGACCGGGCTGATTCACCGGATCGGCCAGTGGGTGCTGGGCGAAGCGTGCCGGACGCTTCGCGGCTGGCTCGACCGCCATCCGGCGTATGGCCCGATCTCGGTGAGCGTCAACCTCTCGGCCCGGCAGTTCCAGACGCCGGAGCTGGTGGAGGAGGTGGCCGGGGTCCTCGCCGCCATCCAGTTGCCCGCCGGGGCGCTCCGACTGGAGATCACGGAGGGGACCATCATGGGACAGGCGGAGTCGAGCGTGGCGGTGCTCCGCGGGCTCAAGCAGGCGGGGGTACAGGTGCAGGTGGACGATTTCGGCACCGGGTATTCGTCGCTCAGTTACCTGCAGCGCTTCCAGCTCGACGCGCTCAAGATCGACCGGTCGTTCGTCGGCGCCCTGGGCAATGCGGGGGAGAACCCCGAGATCGTGCGGACGATCATCACCCTCGCCAAGAACCTGGGGATGGCGGTGATCGCCGAAGGGGTGGAGACCCCGCGGCAGCGGACCATTCTGCAGCAGCTCGGCTGCGACTACGTGCAGGGGTGGCTTTTCTCCCATCCGCTGGACGCCGAGGCGGCGGAGGCACTGCTGGGGACTGAACGGCCCGCCGGTGCGCGCCGGTCTTAGTGGTTTAACTTTTTATTGCAAAGTACTTGACAGAACTTTGCCGCGGGAGTAGTGTAGTACCCATGTCGACCCTCCCCGTGACCCCTTCCCGCGAACCCACCGCGCTGCACGATCGGGCGCTGGCGGATCTCTCCTTCATCCGACGGACGATGGAGGGGGCCGCCTCCTTCACCGACGTGCCGGGGTGGGGCTTGGTCGCGGTCGGGGTGACGGCGCTGGCGGCGGCGGCGCTCGCGGACGCGCAGCCGAGCGTCGAGCGCTGGCTCGGCGTCTGGCTCATCGAGGCGGCGCTGGCCGGGGCAATTGGCATCGGCACTCTCTGGCGGAAGATCCAGGTGCGCCAGGGGCCGGGGCTTCCCCCCGCGGCACGGAAGTTCCTGCTCAGCTTCCTGCCCGCCATCGTCGCTGGTGCGCTCCTCACCGCCGCCGCTCATGACCGTCCGCTGCTGCCGGGGCTCTGGCTCCTCCTCTACGGCACCGGGATCGTCACCGCCGGCGCCTTCTCGGTCCGCATCGTCCCCCTGA
>JBIOIC010000052.1:0-11234 GCA_044449625.1 Gemmatimonadales bacterium
CACCGGCCGGGGCGGCGCGCGTGATCGCTTCCATTGCCGGCGTCCTCGCCTCCCGCGACGGCGACACGGCGGTCGTGCTCACCTCCGGCGGCATCGGCTATGCCATCATGGTGCCCCTCGGCGTTCACGAGCGCCTCCCCACCGTGGGTGAACGGGTGAGCCTCTTCACCGAGCTCGTGGTCCGCGAGGACGCCTGGCTCCTCTTCGGCTTCGATGACCCCTTCGAACGCACCGTCTTCCAGCGGTTGCTCGCCGCGAGCGGCGTCGGCCCCAAGCTCGCGCTGGCGGTGCTTTCCGCCCTGGGGCCCGCACGGACCGTCCGGAGCATCCGGGAGAAGGATCTCGCGGCGCTCAGCACGGTCAGCGGGATCGGCAAGAAGAAGGCCGAACGGATCGTGGTCGAACTGCAGGATCGTTTCCAGGATCTCGCGGATGCGGCGCTCCCTTACGCCCCGCCGGCCGGCGGGGCGGCGGCGGTCGCGGCGCTCACCGCCCTCGGCTATTCCGCATCGCAGGCCGAGACCGCGGTCCGGGCCGAGCTGCAGACCGGCGTGCCGGACGAGACGGCCCAGTTGGTCCGGCGGGCGCTGCAGCGGCTGGCGGGGAAGTAGATTTTGGAGCTAGTAGCTACTAGCTAGTCTCTACCGCACGGAGTCCCGATGCCCATTGCCGCCGTGACCGCCGAGTGGATCTGCACTCGCTGCGGGTCGACGAACCGCCGCCTGGTGCCGACCGAGTCGGCGGAAGCCGCCGACCGCTGCATCACCTGCCACGCCAAACATCTCGTGAGCCCCGGCGAACGGCCGGTGCGCTGGGAGGCGAAGCTGGCCGGATAGGCGTGACCGGTGAACGGTCAAGGGTGAACGGGCTCCGCCCCCGACGACCCCGTTCACTGTTCACCGTTTCCCGTTCACTTACCTTCCAACCATGTCCCGCCTCCACATCACCACCCCCGATGCCCTCCCGGAAGAGACCGGCCACGCCGAGATGGCGCTCCGGCCTGATCGGCTGGAGGAGTTCGTCGGCCAGGAGGGGGTGCGCCAGTCGCTCCAGATCGCGATCGAGGCGGCCCGGAAGCGGAAAGAACCGCTCGACCACATCCTCTTCTTCGGGCCGCCCGGCCTCGGCAAGACCACGCTCGCGATGCTGCTCGCCCGCGAAATGGGGGTCCAGCTCCGCACCACCTCGGGCCCGGTGCTCGAAAAGCCGGGCGACCTCGTCGGCCTCCTCACCACCCTCGGCCACGGCGACATCCTCTTCATCGACGAGATCCACCGCCTCCGGCCGCAGTTGGAGGAGTTCCTCTATCCGGCGATGGAGGACTATCGGGTGGACGTACGGATCGCCGATGGGCCCAACGCCCAGACGCTGCCGATGACCGTCGAGCGCTTCACCCTGATCGGCGCCACCACCCGCTTCGGGCTCCTCACCCCGCCGATGCGGGCCCGCTTCGGGATCGTCGAACGGCTGAGCTTCTATCCCGAGGCCGATCTGTTCAAGATCGTCACCCGCTCGGCTGCGACGCTCAAGGTGCCGATGGAACCGGCCGGCGCCGCCGAGATCGCGCGGCGCAGCCGCGGCACCCCGCGCGTCGCCAATCGACTGCTTCGCCGGGTGCGCGACTTCGCCGAAGTCCGCGCTGGCGGGACGATCACCGCCCAGGTTGCCGCGGACGCGCTCGCCCGGTTGAACGTCGACGAGTTCGGCCTCGACGACATGGATGCCCGGATACTCACCACCATCATCGAGAAATTCGGCGGTGGTCCGGTCGGGATCGGGACGGTGGCGGTCGCCGTGGGCGAAGATCCCGGCACGCTCGAAGAGGTGTACGAGCCGTACCTCATCCAGCAGGGCTTCCTCGACCGCACCGCCCGCGGCCGCGTCGCCACTCCACACGCCTATCGCCGTTTCGGGCTCACGCCGCCGCCGGGTGGGCAGGCGTCGATCTTCGAGAAACCGCAGTAGGCACGAGGTTCGAGGTATGAGGTACGAGGGGTCGATCCTGCCGTTCCTTCCTCGTACCTCGTACCCCACACCTCGAACCTCCCCATGCGCACCTCCGATTTCGACTACCAGCTCCCGCCGGAGCTGATCGCGCAGCATCCTTCCCCCGACCGGGGAGGATCGCGACTGCTGGTCGTGCGGAAGGACGGGCTGGCCGACGGTCATTTCAGCAATCTCCTTGATCTCATCCCCGCCGGCGACCTCCTCGTCCTCAACACCACGAAGGTTCGCCACGCTCGGCTGATCGGCACCCGCCCCTCCGGCGCGCCGGCCGAGATCCTTCTGATCCATCCCAACGCCAACGGCACCTGGCTCGCGATGGGGAAGCCCGGTTCGGCGCTCCGTCCCGGCAAGCGCATCCGCCTCGGACCCGGCGCCGAGATCGAGACGATGGCGGTGCGGGAAGACGGGCACCGCGAGGTCCGATTCATCGGCCTTCCCGCCGATGAGGCGATTACCCGGTACGGCCGACTTCCGCTTCCGCCCTACATCGTTCGCGACGCCGACCAGAGTGACGAAACCCGGTACCAGACCGTCTACGCCGAGCGGGAGGGGAGCGTCGCCGCGCCGACGGCCGGGCTGCATTTTACGCCGGCACTGCTCGATCAGTTGCGCGCCAAGGGAGTGGCGGTGACGGGGCTCGACCTCGAGGTGGGTCCCGGTACCTTCAAGCCGGTCGAGACCGAAGAGCTGGCGGCGCACCCGATGCATCCGGAGCGCTTTGAAATCCCCGCGGCGGCGGCCGGTGCGATCGCCGAGGCTCGGGGGCGCGGTGCGGCGCTCTGGGCAGTGGGGACGACGGTGGTGCGCGCCCTCGAGAGCGCCGCGATGCCGGAACGAACCGTGCGGCCGGGAAGTGCCGAGACCCGATTGATGATCACGCCGGGATATCAGTTCCAGGTGGTGGACCATCTGATCACCAACTTCCACCTTCCCCGCTCCACCCTGCTCATGCTGGTGGCGGCCTTCGCCGGATACGATCACATGTTCGCCGCCTACCGCCACGCGGTGGAGCAGCGCTACCGCTTCTACTCCTACGGTGACGCGATGGTGATCCTCTGATGTTCGACTTTACCCTCGACGCCACCCAGGGCGCCGCCCGCGCCGGTACGCTCACGCTGCCGCACGGCGTGGTCCGGACTCCCGCCTTCATGCCGGTCGGAACCCACGGCGCCGTGCGGGGACTCGCCCCTGACGAGGTCCGCGGCACCGGAGCCCAGATCATCCTCGGCAACACCTACCACCTCCATCTCCGTCCGGGGGAGGATGTGATCCGCGCGCTCGGCGGCTTGCAGCGTTTCGGCCGCTGGGATGGCCCGATGCTCACCGACTCGGGAGGCTTCCAGGTCTTCTCCCTCGCCGAACTGCGGGAAATCTCCGAGGAGGGGGTCGTCTTCAAGAGTCCACTCGACGGCTCGCTCCGCGAGATCACCCCCGAAAAGTCGATGGAGATCCAGTGGACAATGGGCGCCGACATCGCGATGGCCTTCGACCACGTGGTCCCCGGCGGGGCGAGCTTCGATCTCGCGAAGGAGGGGATGGAGCGGACGCTTCGGTGGCTCGATCGGTGCAAGGCGCGGCATGCGGAGTTGGCGCAGGGGCGCAGAGGCGCAGAGGCGGAGGGTATGACGGCCGCCATGTCCTCCGCCCAGACCCTCTGGCCCATCATCCAGGGTGGCACACACGAAGAGCTCCGGCTCCGCTCCCTCGCGGGGATCCTGGAGCACGATCACTGGACCGGCATCGCCATTGGGGGCCTCTCCGTCGGCGAGCCGAAGCCGGTGATGCACCGCATCCTCGACCTCCTTGGCCCCGCGCTCCCCGCCGACCGACCCCATTATCTTATGGGGGTCGGCTTCCCCGAAGACCTGCTTGAGGCCATCAGCCGCGGGGTGGATCTCTTCGACTGCGTGGCCGCGACCCGGAACGGACGCCACGGCAGCGCCTGGCTCCCCACCGGCAAGGTCAACATCCGCCGGGCCGATCTCCGGCTCTCCGACGGGCCGCTCGATCCCGAGTGCGACTGCGTCACCTGCCGCACCTATTCGCGCGGCTACCTCCGCCACCTCTTCATGGCCGAGGAGATGCTGGGACTCCGGCTGGTGTCGTTGCACAACGTGCGGTTCCTGGTCCGGCTGGGGGAAGAGTCCCGGCGGCATATCCTGGCGGGCACTTTCGACGGCTGGAGCCGCGAGTGGCTCCGGCGCTACCATCATAAGGATGACGCGTGACCCTCTCCCTGCTGACCCTGATGGCCCCCACGACCCCCGGCGCCTCCGGCGGGATGACGATCCTCGTGGGCCAGATCGCCCTCATCGTGGCGATCTTCTACTTCTTCATCATCCGCCCGCAGGGCCAGGCCCGGAAGCGGCACACGGAGCTCCTCGCCGGCCTCAAGAAGGGCGACGACATCCTCACCTCCGGCGGCATCGTCGGCCGGGTCAAGGATATCAAGGAAGTGGCCGACAAGGGCGAGGTCCGTGTCACCATCGAATCGGGCAGCTCCACGCTGGTCGTCGAGCGCTCGCGCATCATCCGCGTCGGCGACAGCAGCGCACCCCAGGCCTGATGCCGATCCGTCCGCTCCACTTCCTCGGCTCCCCGGTGCTCCGCGAACGGAGCGCCGAGGTGAAGGCCGTGGATGACGAGGTCCGGAAGTTCATCGACGACCTCTTCGAGACGATGGAAGCCAACGGCGGCGTCGGCCTCGCCGCCAATCAGGTGGGTGTGGCCCGGCGCGTCGCGGTCGTTGACGCCGAGGACCGGCGCCTGGTGCTGGTGAACCCGGTCGTGAGCGGAACGGAAGGGAGCCTCCGGGAGGAAGAGGGATGCCTGTCGATCCCCGAGATCTTCGGCGAGGTGGCCCGGCCGGAACGGATCGTCCTCGAGGCGCTGGACCGCGACGGGAAGCCCTATCGCGTCGAAGCTGGCGGGCTCCTGGCCCGCGCCATTCAGCATGAGATCGACCACCTCGACGGAATCCTCTTTTTGGATCACCTGAGCCCCCTCAAGCGCCAGGTGCTGGTTTCCCGCTACAAGCGGGAGCACAAGGGGAAGCCGACCATTCAGGAGGCGTTGCCGGCGCCGGCGCGACCGGAGTGATGCGGGTCGTCTTCTTCGGCACTCCCGATTTCGCGGTTCCCTCGCTCCGCGCCTTGCTCGCCGAGCCCGAGACGTTCGAGGTGGCGGCGGTGATCACCCGGCCCGATCGTCCCCGGGGCCGCTCCCGTTCGACCCTCGTTCCGCCGCCGGTCAAAGTCACCGCCCTCGAGGCCGGCATCCCCACGCTGCAACCCGAGAAGCCGGTCGGCGATCTCTTCGCCCGGCAACTGGAACATTTCCACGCCGACGTCGGCGTCGTCGCCGCCTACGGCCACATCCTTCGCCCGGAGATCCTCGCGATTCCGCGATGGGGGATGATCAACGTGCACGCCTCGCTCCTCCCCCGGCTCCGCGGCGCCGCACCGATCAACTGGGCCATCGCGAATGGCGACACGACGACCGGCATCAGCATCATGCAGATGGAAGCAGGGCTCGACACCGGTCCGGTCCACCACCGGATCGAAACCCCGATCGAGCCGACCGAGACCGCCGGCGAACTCACCGCTCGCCTGGCCACGATCGGCGCCCGTGCCCTGCTCGACGGCCTGACGCTGGTCCGGATGCAGGCCATCCCGCCGACACCGCAGGACGATGCCCGCGCCACCTTCGCGCCCAAGATTACCCGTGACCTCGCCCGCATCGACTGGTCGAAAGATGCGATCCGCATCGCCCGCCGCATCCGCGCCTTCGACCCCGCCCCCGGCGCTTGGGCCACTTTCGATGGCGGCGAGATCAAGCTCTTCAACCCGGCCCCGGTGCCCGGCCACGGCGAAGCGGGGACCGCGATCCCGATTGACGATGCGCTCGTGATCATCACCGGCGGCGGCGCCGTCCGCATCGAAGAGATCCAGCCGGCGGGCAAGGCCCGGATGCCGGCGGCCTCCTGGCTCCGGGGCCGGCACGGCGCACCGCTGCCCCGTTTCGGATGAGACCCCTCCCCCGCCTCCACGCCGTTACCGACACCGCGGTCCTCGCTCTCCCCGACCTCGGCGCTCGCGCGGCGGCCATCGCCGCTCTCGGTTCCGCGGTCGCGCTCCACGCCCGCGACCGGACCGCGAGCGCCCGGACCCTTGCCGAAGCGACGGAGCGATTCCTCGCGCTGGCCCGGCCTCCCGAAGCGGCGGTCTTCGTCAACGCCCGCGCCGATCTCGCCGCCGCGGCCAGCACCCAAGGACTCCAGCTCGGCACCGAGGATCTGAGCGTGGCCGATGCTCGATCGATCTTTCCCCGCGGCTGGATCGGACGCTCGGCGCATTCACCCGCCGAGGCGGAGGCGGCCATCGCCGAAGGGGCTGACTATCTGATGGTCGGGAGCGTCTTCGCGACCGGCTCCCATCCGGGGCAGGCGGCCGCGGGGATCGAGCTGGTGCGCTTCGCCGCAACGCTCGGCCACCCGGTCATCGCCATCGGCGGGATCACCATCGAGCGGGTTGCCGAACTCAAGGCGGCGGGGGCGTGGGGTATCGCCGCGATCACCGCCCTCTGGCACGCCGACGATCCCGCGGCCGCGGCCCGGGCGCTGCTGGCGCCGTGGATGGAGGAGGGATGAACCACTTGTCACTCACCGTCAATGGGGAATCACGCGAGCTCCCCGGCCCCGCATCGCTGGCGGACCTGCTGGCGCACCTCAAGCTCGATCCCCGCACCGTGGTGGTCGAGCACAACCGGCGGATCGTGCGGCGCCCCGAGCTTCCTGGAACGCCGGTCGCCAATGGTGACTCGATCGAGATCGTCCACTTCGTCGGAGGAGGATAGGGCGGGAGATGAGAGACGGGAGATGGGAGACGGGAGACGAGGGCCGCGCGTTCCCGTTCGATCGAGACTCCGGCTAGATTTCCACAATGGCTGAGTTCGTTGATTCCCCGCTGACTGTCGGCGGTCGCACCTTCCGCTCCCGGCTGCTGGTCGGGACGGGCAAGTACCGCGGCAACGCCGAAATGGTGGCCGCGATCGAGGCCTCCGGCGCCGAGGTGGTGACGGTCGCGGTCCGCCGGGTAAATCTCGATCGGACCAGTGAAGAAGGGATACTCCACCACCTCGACCCGGCCCGGGTCTTTCTCCTCGCCAATACCGCCGGCTGCTACAGCGCCGATGAGGCGGTCCGCTACGCCCGGCTCGGGCGCGAGGCCGGCTTCAACGAGTTCGTGAAGCTCGAGGTCATCGGCGACCGGCAGACGCTGCTCCCCGACACCGAGGGTCTCCTCGCCGCGACGACGACGCTCGTGGCCGAGGGCTTCAAGGTGATGGCGTACACCAACGACGATCTCGTCACCGCCCTCCGGCTCGAGGCGGCGGGCGCCGTCGCGGTGATGCCCCTCGCCTCCCCGATCGGAAGCGGGCTCGGCTTGCTCAATCCCTATTCGATCCGCACCATCAAGAGCCGGCTCACGGTGCCGGTCATCGTGGACGCGGGGGTGGGCACCGCCTCGGACGCCTGCTTGACGATGGAGCAAGGCGTCGACGGGATCCTGATGAATACCGCCCTCGCCGAAGCGCGGGATCCGGCCACAATGGCGTCGGCGATGCGGTGGGCGGTGCAGGCGGGACGCGCGGCGTATCTCGCGGGCCGGATGCCGCAACGCGAAGTCGCCGTTCCCTCCAGCCCGACTCATGGGATGGCGGGCTGACCCCGGTCGATCTGGCCCGCCGCGCCGCCTATCAGGTGCTCGATGAGGTCGGCGGCGGCCGCCCCTTCGACGTGGCGCTCGACCGCGCGGTGAGGAAGCTCGACGAGCGAGACCGGCGATTGGTCCACGAACTCGCCGCCGGAGTGCTCCGCCGCCGCGGCGACCTCGATCTGGCGCTGGCGCCGCTCACCGAGCGCGGCTGGGAGAGCGTCGGCCCCAAGGTCCGGACGGTGCTCCGCCTCGGGGCCTATCAGCTCCTGGAGCTCGACAAGGTGCCGGCGCACGCGGCGGTGGATACCAGCACCGAGCTCGCGCGGTGGGCGGCCGGGGAGAAGGCGGCCGGATTCGTGAACGCGATTCTCCGCCGCCTCGGTCGCGAAGGGGGACCGGCCCGTTCGGCTCCCGGCTCGCGGCGCTCGCATCCGGCCTGGCTGCTGCTCCGATGGGACCAGCGCTTCGGTGCCGCCGAGACCGATCGACTCCTCCTCTGGAATGACAGCCCGGCACCGCTCGTCCTGCAGGGCGCTCGACGCTCAACAGAGGAAATTTCCGCGGCCCTCGACGCCGCCGGCATCGCGCACGAAGCGGCTCCGCATCACGCCGGCCTCGTCATCGACGCCACCCGGCCCACCGAGTTTCCCGGATTTGCGGCCGGCGATTTCATCGTGCAGGATCCGGCGCAGGCGTTGGTGGTGCGCTACGCGGCAATCCCCGCCGGCGTTACGGTCTACGACGCCTGCGCCGCGCCGGGTGGCAAGGCGATCGGCCTGGGACGCATCGCGCGGCGGGTCATCGCGGGAGATGCGAAAGCGGTCAGGGTCGGACGGCTGGCGGAGAATCTGCGCCGGGCGGGGAGCGGCCGCGAGTTCCCGGTCGTCGCCGACGCCGCCGCACCTCCCTGCCGAGCGGTGGACGTCGTACTGCTGGACGCGCCCTGTCTTGGCACCGGGACCTTTGCCCGGCACCCCGACGCCCGGTGGCGGGTAACGCCGACCGCGCTGCGGCAGCTCGCAAGCCGCCAGGCGGCATTGCTCGACGCATTGGCCCCGGTGGTCGCCCCCGGCGGCCTCTTCATCTACGCGACCTGCTCGCTCGAACCGGAGGAGAACGGAGACCAGATGGAACGGTTCCTGGCGCGTCATCCCGAGTTCACCCGCGAGGTCCCGGCGGGATTCCCAGCGGAGTTCCTCTCCCCCACGGGCGATCTCGAGTTGCTGCCGTTCAGGCACGGCACCGACGGCGCCTTCGCCGCGCGGTTGCGCCGGAGGCCGGCGTGAGGGTCCCCCGTCACATGGCCGCTCCGTTCCTCTCGACCGCCGGCGGCCGCCGCCTTCTGCGGCACTTTGGAATCGTCATCGCCGCGACCCTGGCCGGCTATCTCGTCTCCGCCCTCTGGCTCTACCCCGCCCCGCTCTTCACCAGCGTGCAGGTGGTTCCGCGGGTCATCGAGCTGACCGGCGGAGAGGCCAATCGGCGGCTCCTGCGCGAAGGCTTCCGGGTGAAGCTGGTCGGCGAACTTCCCAATCCGAAGCTCCCCATCGGCGCCGTCGTCTGGCAGGATCCGCCGCCCCTCTCGGCCTACGGCGCCGGCGCCCTGGTGCAGCTGTATACCTCGAGTGGACCGGCCCAGGTGGCGATCCCCGACGTTGTGGGACTGGATGGCGCGCTTGCCAACCAGATCCTCGGCGCCGGCGGGTTCACCATCCGCGGCGTCGATTCCGTGGCTTCTCCCGCCGAACGCGGCACCGCCCTCGCCACCCGGCCGGCCGCGGGCGTGGCAATCGATCCGGTCTCGCCGGTGGTCCTGGTGGTGAGCGCCGGTCCCGCCAACACCTCAATCCCCGACGTGACCGGCCTGAGCACGGCGCAGGCGCGCGAGGCGCTCTTCAAGGTCGGGCTCTCGGTGGGCCGGGTGACTCCGCAGACCGCCGCTGGCAAAACCCCCGGCACCGTGCTGAGCCAGCGTCCCAACGCCGGCGCGCTCGCCAGCAAGGACGGCCGGGTCGACCTCGTCGTCGCGAAGGCCCCATGACCGCCGTCCGCATCTGCCCCAGCATCCTGAGCGCCGACCTCGCGCGCCTCCGGGAACAGGTCGAAGTGGCCGCCGCGGCCGGGGCCGACTGGTTCCACGTTGACGTGATGGACGGGCGCTTCGTGCCGAACCTCACCTTCGGCGCCCCGCTGATCCGCGCGCTCCGCAAGATCACCGATCTGCCGCTCGACGTGCACCTGATGGTGATGCAGCCGGAACGGTACATCGACGAGTACGCCGAGCTTGGCGTCCGCGTCTTCACCTTCCATCCCGAGGCGACGATCCACGTGCAGCGGCAGCTCGCCGCGGTGCGGGAGAAGGGGATGCTGGCCGGCCTCGCGCTCGATCCCGCAACCTCGGTGAGCGTGGTGGAGGAGATCGCCGCCGACGTCGATCTGGTCTTGGTGATGAGCGTCAATCCGGGGTTCGGCGGGCAGCGCTACCTCCCCGCGTCGACCGACAAGCTCGCGCGGGTGCGGCGGCTGCTCGACACCCGGAAGTCCACCGCCGCCCTCGAGGTCGACGGCGGCATCGGTCCCGAGACGATCGTCGAGGCCCACCGCGCCGGAGCCGACACTTTCGTAGCCGGCCAAGCGGTCTTCGGCTCGGCCGATCCGGCCGCGGCCATTCGTGAACTGCGCGCCCGCTGCGCGCGGAAGGCATAGCGATGCGCGCTTCCAGACAGTGGGTCGCCGTCGGCGCCATCCTCGCCGGCCTCGGAACCGGGGCTTGGATACTCTCCCACGCCGACACGGTCTCCGGCGTCTCAGTCGGGGCTTCGGCTCCCGATTTCCGCCTGGTGGACCTGGCCAGCGGGGACAGTGTCTCGCTCCGAGCGCGCTTCAAGGGTCACGTTACCCTCGTCAACATCTGGGCCACCTGGTGCCATCCGTGCGAGGCCGAGATGCCGTCGATGCAAAAGCTCTACACTGAGTTCAAGGACCGCGGCTTTCAGATCGCGGCGGTGAGCATCGACGGCGGTGATCCGAGCGTGGTCCGCGCCTTCGCCAAGCGCTACGGCCTGACATTCGACATCTTGCAGGATAAGAGCGGCGACATCCAGACCTTGTACCGCACCACCGGCGTGCCGGAGAGCTTCCTCGTCGACCAGCACGGGGTCGTGGTGCGTTGGCTGATCGGCGGTTACGACTGGACCACCCCGGTCCAGCGCACGCTGATTGATCGCCTCCTCGCCGAGCCCGTTTCCTGACGTGACGATCCGGGCCCGCCTCACGGCCAACTGGCCGCTCAAACTCACCTCGCTCCTGCTCGCCGTTCTGCTTTGGTTCGTGGCCGCATTCGAGGAGCCCTCCACCCGATTGGTCCGGGTAGATCTGCAGATCGAGCCACCGGCCGGCCGCGTCGTGGTGCAGGCGCCGGCGACCGCCCAAGCTCTCGTCGTCGGGCCGGCCCGGGAACTCCTCAAGCTCGGCGACGGATCCCTCACCCTCGTCAAGCCGGTGGCCGAC
>JBIOIC010000053.1:0-11217 GCA_044449625.1 Gemmatimonadales bacterium
CCTCAAGGCCCGCGCCGCGTTGAAGGACGTGGCGCGCCTGCTGCGCATCCCGCCGGGGGACGCCGACAAGGTCACCAAACTGGTCCCGTCGGGCCCCGCTTTCTCGATGACGGTCGAGGAGGCGGCGGCCAAGGTTCCCGAGCTCAAGGAACTGGTCGGACGCGACCCCCTGTACGAGCGCCTTTTCCGGCTCTCCAGCCGGATCGAGGGGATCAGCCGCCACGCCTCGGTCCACGCCGCCGGCGTGGTCATCGCCCCCGGACCGCTCTCCGAATACGAACCGGTCTGCACCCAGCCGACCAAGGGGTCGGGCGCCTCGCAGAACGGCGAGGACGCGATCATCTGTCAGTACGACATGGTCGCGCTGGAGAAGGTCGGCATGCTCAAGATGGACATGCTCGGCCTGAAGACGCTCACCGTGATCCACGACGCGGTCGAGATGATCCGGGCCCGGCACGGCTCGGCCCCGGACATGGCCACCCTCCCGTTCGACGACCCGAAGGTCTACGAGCTGCTGCGCCAGGGCCGCACCGCCGGGGTCTTCCAGTTCGAATCGGCGCTCGCCACCGAAACGCTCCGGGCCCTGAAGTGCGACCGGTTCGACGATCTGGTCGCGAGCAACGCGCTGCTCCGTCCCGGCCCGCTCGATGCGGGGATGCACCTCGTCTTCATCCGCCGCAAGCTGGGCCAGGAGGCGGTCACCTATCCGCACCCCGCACTCAAGGAGATACTGGAGCCGACCTACGGCGTCATCACCTACCAGGAACAGGTGATGCGCATCGCCAACGTGCTGGCCGGTTTCTCGCTGGCTGAAGCCGACGTGCTCCGCAAGGCCATCAGCAAGAAGGACCCCGAGCTGATCAAGAAGGAGCTCGGGAAGTTCGTTGACCGGGCGGTGGCGGCGGGACACCCGAAGAAGATGGCCGAGGAGCTCTCAGCCCAGCTCGAGACCTTCGGCCGCTACGGATTCAACAAGTCGCACTCGGTGGCCTACTCGGTCCTGGGTTATCAGACGGCGTGGCTGAAGACCCACCATCCGGCCGAGTTCATGGCGGCGCTCCTGAGCTCCGAGATCGGCGACACCGACAAGGTCGTGCAGTACATCCGCGAAGCGCGCGAGCTCGGGCTCGAGGTGCTGCCGCCCGACGTGAACGAATCGGGCTTCAAGTTCACCGTGACCGGCGAGCGCCGGCTCCGCTTCGGCCTCGGCGCGGTGCGGAACGTCGGTGAGGGCGCCATCGCGAGCATCATCGCGGGCCGCGCGCTGGCACCGTACCGGACGCTGACGGAGTTCGCCGCCGGGATCGATCTCCGGCTCTGCCACAAGCGGGTGGTCGAGTCGCTGGTGGCGGCGGGAGCGCTCGACGCCATGGGGGATCGCGCGGCGCTGGCGGCGGGACTCGATCAGGCGCTCGGCGAAGCCCAGCTGGCCCAGGAGGAGAAGGCCGCCGGCCAGTCCTCGCTCTTCGCTGACGGCCCCACGCCCGTCCGGACCCGCGCGACGGGGCTGCCGGAAGTCCCGGCCTGGAGCGAGGCCGATCGCCTGGCCAAGGAGAAGGAGGTCCTTGGCTTCTTCATCTCCGGCCACCCGTTGGAGCGCTGGCGCACCGAGGTCGAGCTCTTCGGGAGCCGCACCACCGCGACGCTGCAGGAGTGGAGCGAACACCAGGTGACGATCGCCGTGGTGGTGACCGGCGTAAAGCGACAGATCTCGAAGAAGACCGGCAAGGAATACGCCCGGCTCGTCCTCGAGGACTTACACGGCACCGCCGAAGCGATCGTCTTCCCCGACGCCTGGTCCAAGTTGAACCAGACCATCGCCGAGGATCAGGCGATCCTCCTCACCGGCGGGTACAGCACCCGCGACCGGGGCGAGGAACGGGCACCGTTCGTCGTGGAGCAGGCGACGCGGCTCGCCGACCTGCGCAGCGGGGGCCAGGTGGCCCTGACTTTCCGGTGGAACGCCCCGGAGGCCCCACCTCCGGAGGCCCTCCGGGCCGCGGCCGCCCTCTGCGCCGCCCACCCCGGTCCGTCCCCGCTCTATATTGAATGGAGCGACGGCAATGGCGAGCGGCTGCGACTGCGCTCCCGGCGCCTGCGCGTTGCCCCGGACGATGATCTGATCCGGGCCCTCACCGGTGTCCTCGACCGCGCGTCCGTCCACTTCGTCAAGGCGAGCTGACCATGACCGTGGCGTATACCCTGGAATTCGAGAAGCCCCTCCAGGAGCTCGATCGTCAGATCGAGGACCTGAAGAAGCTCGGCGTCGAACGCACCATCGATGTCGCCGACGAGGTGCGCGTCCTGCAGGACCGCCTGGAGCAGCTCAGGCGCGAGATTTACCGGAACTTGACGCCGATGCAGCGGGTGCTGGTGGCCCGGCACTCCAAGCGCCCCTATACCCTCGACTACCTCAGCGCGATCTTCACCGACTTCATCGAGCTCCACGGCGACCGGCTCTATCGCGACGATCCCGCCATCGTCGGCGGCTGGGCCCGGCTCGACGGCCATTCGGTAATGGTCATCGGGCACCAGAAGGGGCGCGATACCAAGGACAACCTGAAGCGCAATTTCGGGATGGCGCACCCGGAGGGGTACCGCAAGGCGCTCCGATTGATGAAGCTCGCCGCCAAGTTCGAGGCCCCGATCATCACCCTCATCGACACGCCGGGCGCCTATCCCGGTCTCGGCGCCGAGGAGCGGGGGCAATCCGAAGCGATCGCCCGGAACATCATCGAGATGGCCTCCCTCGCCACCCCGATCGTGGCCGCGGTGGTCGGCGAAGGAGGCTCCGGCGGCGCGCTCGCGCTCGGGGTCGCCGATCGCGTCCTCATTCTCGAGAACTCGGTGTACTCGGTCATCTCCCCCGAAGGGTGCGCGGCGATCCTCTGGAAGGACTCCTCCCAGCGCGAACGCGCTGCGGAAGCCCTCAAGTTGACCGCCAAGGATCTGATCGAGCTCAAGGTGGCCGATGAGATCGTCCCGGAGCCGGAAGGCGGCGCACACCAGGATCCCGAGACGATGGGCGAGTCCCTCCGCGCGGCGCTCATCCGGAACGTCAAGGAACTCCGGTCGGTCAAGCCGGAGAAACTGGTCCGCCGCCGGGCCGAGAAGTACGCCTCGATGGGCGCGTTCGTCGAGGCATGATGACGCAGCTCGTCGAAGTCCGGTTCAAGGGGAACCGCAAGGACTACTACCAGTGGAGCGCCGCGGATGACGCGCTCCACCTGGAGGAGCGCGTCATCGTCGAAGCGGAGCGCGGCTTCGATCTGGGCCGGGTGACCGCCGCCGGAGAATCGGCCGAGAAGAAGTGCAACAGCTGCGCTGGCTGCGAGCGCGGCGCCACCCCCGCGGCCGCCACCCGCCCCGCCGTCGTCCGTCGCGCCAGCCAGGACGAGATCAAGACGATGAACGATCTCCGGCGCTCGGAGGATGAGGCGCGGCGCAAGGTGGTCGAGCGGGTGAAGCACCATAAGCTCGAGATGAAAGTGAGCGACGCGGAGTGGCAGTGGGACAAGAACAAGCTCACGCTCTACTTCACGGCCGAGAAACGGGTGGACTTCCGCGCCCTGGTCCGCGACCTCGCCGGCCACTTCCGCACCCGCATCGACCTGCGCCAGATCGGGGTCCGGGATGAGGCGGCCCGGCTCGGCGGCGTGGGCCGCTGCGGCAAGGAATACTGCTGCTCCAGCTGGCTCACCGAGCTCTCGCCGGTCAACCTGGCGCTCGCCAAGGACCAGCACCTCTCGCTCAACCCGCAGCAGATCTCGGGAGGCTGCGGCCGGCTCCTTTGCTGCCTCAAGTACGAGCACGAGTTCTACGTCGCCTCGCGCAAGCGCTTTCCCAAGGAGGGGAAGGTCGTGAATACGACCGTGGGCGCCGAGAAGGTCGTGGCGATCGACATCTTCCGGGAGCGGGTCTTCCTCCGCTCCGAGCAGCATGGCCCCCGCATCATCACGCTCGCTGACTTGAAGACCGAGATCGAACTGCTGGGAGAGACCCTCCCCATCGCTCCCGAGTCCCGTCCCCGTCCCGCCGAGGCCGAGCGCCCCACGACCGCACCGGCCTCGCCGGCGGAGGCGCCCGACCGGCCTCGGCGCCCGCGCCGCCGCGGACGCCGGGGCCGTGGAGGACCGCCGGGCCCGGCACCGCGCCCGGAGTCCTGAAGTGCCGAAGTTCTACCTCACCACCGCCATCGACTACGCCAACGGCGACCCGCACCTCGGCCACGCCTTCGAGAAGATCGGCGCCGACGCGATCGCCCGCTACCACCGGCTGCGCGGTGACGATGTCTGGTTCCTCATCGGCATGGATGAGCATGGCCAGAAGGTGGCGCAGGCCGCGGCTGAGCGCGGCCTCACGCCGCAGGCACTGACCGACCAGGTCGCGCTCCGCTTTCGGGAGATGTGGGCCCGGCTCAGCATCTCCCACGACCAGTTCATGCGGACCACCGCCCCCGAGCATGGTGCGGGGGTGCGAGAGCTGATCGAGCGCATCTTCCAGCGCAGTCCCGGCGACTTCTACGAGAAGACGTACGCGGGCCGCTATTGCGTCGGCTGCGAGGCGTTCAAGCAGGACTCCGAGATCATCGATGGCCGCTGCGTTCTCCACCCCACCCGCACCATCGAGTGGGTCGAGGAACGCAACTGGTTTTTCCGGCTTTCACACTATCAGGATTTCCTGGCCCGGCACATCGAGGCGCACCCCGAGTTCGTCCAGCCCGCCACCCGGCGCAACGAGATCCTCGGGCTCCTGAAACAGGGCCTGGAGGATATCTCGGCGAGCCGCACCCGGTTCGACTGGGGCGTGCCCTTCCCCCGCCCCACCAGCGATGGCGAGCGCCAGACCACCTACGTCTGGTTCGACGCGCTGCCGAACTACTGGACCGCGACACGTTTCCCCGGCTCCCGCGCGGCCTGGCCGGCCCAGCTGCACGTGATCGGCAAGGACATCACCCGCTTCCACTGCGTCATCTGGCCCGCGATGCTCGCCGCCGCCGGCCTCCCCCTCCCCGAACGGGTCTGGGCCCACGGCTTCATCACCTACGGCGGCGAACGGTTCAGCAAGAGCGCCGGCGTGCGCCTCGAATTGGCCGATGCGGTCGACCGCTTCGGCCCCGACGCCTTCCGCTATTTCCTCCTCCGCGAAGTGTCCTGGGACGCGGACGGGAGCTTCAGCTGGGAGCGATTCGTGGAGCGCTACACCGCCGATCTGGCCGATGGGCTCGGCAACCTCGCCTCCCGGGCCCTCGCGATGGTGGAGAGGTACCGCGGCGGCATCCTTCCGGACGGCGGGCCGACCTCCCTCGACCAGGACGGAGAGGCCGCGGTGGCGGCCTATCAGCGCGCCATGGACGCCTTCGATCTCAAGGGAGGCGCCGACGCTGCCTGGAGCCACGTCGCCGCGGCCAACCTCTACGTCCAGCAGTCCGCTCCCTGGACCCTCGCCAAGGAAGGACGCGATGCCGAGCTGGACCAGGTCTTGAGTGCCCTCGGCCGGGCACTCTTCCGCCTCGCTCTGCTCATCAGTCCCTTCATGCCCGGCAAGGCCCAGGAGCTTTGGGTGGCGCTGGGCCAAAAGGGCGAGGTGGCGAGGGTTCCCTCCCCCTGGTTCAAGGCCAGCTGGGGCCCGGGACGGCTGGCTTGGCCCTCCGGGGCGGCGGTGCGGAAGCCGGCCGGGCTCTTCCCCAAGCCACCGGCACCAGATCCAACCCCATAACTCATTGCACCACAACAAGTTCGACATTACTAAATCAGGTTGACAGCGGCGGTACCTAAGAGCATCTTTAGCCCTCTTGTGGCCGGGAGTTTCCCCCCGGCATGCGGTATCCTCACCAGGGCGGGTGCTGATGGACGGACGGCGTTGGCGCGTGGTAGTGGTGCCGCCGGGTGCGGGCTCCTCGAAGGTGCTCGAGGTGTCCCAGACGGCGGTCAAACTGGTGCTCGGCGTCGGGCTCGTCGTCGGGCTCGCCGCGGTGCTGCTCGGTTACGTCACCCTGTCGCGTTCGATCGCCTTTTCCCGCAACGCTTCCCTGACGCGGGAAAACCAGCTCCTCGCCGAGCAGATCGGCCAGGTACAGACCCGGCTCATCTCGCTGAACGACACCTTGCAGAGCATCACGGCGCAGAATGCGCGGATCCGCGTCCTGGCCAACCTCGACCCGATCGACCCCCAGGTGGCGGAGGCCGGCGTGGGCGGACCGGCGGCCCGGTCAGCCACCGACTCCGAGCTCGCGAGCAGCGGGATCCTGGGGCAGCGGGCCACGGAGGTCCGGGTCGACGTGAACGGACTGATCCGGCGGGCCAACCTGCTGGCGTCGTCCTTCAATCAGGCGGCGGAAAGCCTGGCCTCGCACTCCCAGCGGCTCGAAGCGCTGCCTTCGATCATGCCGACGCACGGCTGGCTCACCAGCGCCTTCTCGGCGATGCGGGCGCATCCGATCCTGCACATCAACCGGCCGCACGAGGGGATCGACATCAGCGCGCCGATGGGAGCACCGATCGAAGCGCCGGCCAACGGAGTCATCACCAGCGCGGGCTGGGAAAATGGCTATGGCAACGTCGTCATCATCGACCACGGCTACGGCATCGTGACGAAGTTCGCGCATTGCTCGAAGCTGCTGGTCCGGGCCGGCCAGCGGGTCCATCGGGGTGACCGCATCGCGCTGGTGGGCAACACCGGACTCGCGACCGGGCCGCACATGCACTACGAGGTACACGTGAACGGGAAGCCGGTCGATCCGCTCCGCTACGTGATGCCCGACGCCGTGGTCGACTGAGCGGCGTCGAGAGGACCGGGCGGCGGCGCACAGGGCTCCGTGGCACTTCGGAGCCCTTTCCCGTTCCCCGATCCCGCGCCATCGGCCCTTGAATCGGGCGACGGCCCACCTTACCATCCGCGAGCCCTTCTTCTTCATCGGACCGACGTGAATGCCTGACCGCCCCGCTCGCCCCTCCGGACCCGCAACGATCCCGCTGGCACCGAGTCTCGATCCCACGCTCCGCACCGTGCACGCACCCCGTTCCATCGCGGATGACCAAGCCCGCATCATCCCGATCAGCGCCCTCGCGATCGGCATCGCGATCGTGGCGGGACTCGTTGCGCAGGCGCTGCTCAAGCTGATCACCTTTGTCACCAACATCTCGTTCTACGGGAAGGCCACCTTTGCGGCGGCGACGCCCGCGGCCAACCACCTCGGCCTCTGGGTCATCGGCGTGCCGGTCGTCGGCGGCATCATCGTCGGCTTGATGGCTCGCTTCGGCTCGTCGGCCATCCGGGGCCACGGGATTCCGGAGGCGATGGAACAGATCCTGACCAATGAGAGCCGGATCCCGCCCCGCCTCACGCTGCTCAAGCCGCTCAGCGCCGCGGTGGCGATCGGGACCGGCGGACCGTTCGGCGCCGAGGGACCGATCATCGCGACCGGAGGCGCGTTCGGCTCGCTGGTGGGTCAGATCCTGCGGGTGACCGCCGACGAGCGGAAGGTGCTCCTCGCCGCGGGTGCGGCGGCCGGGATGGCGGCGACCTTCGGGACGCCGGTCGCTGCGGTACTGCTGGCGGTCGAACTCCTCCTCTTCGAGTATCGCTCCCGCTCGCTCATCCCGGTATCGCTGGCCGCCGCGGCCGCCACCGCGGTGCGGATCGCGTTCGATGGCCCGGCGCCAATCTTCCCGATGCCGGACGTGGCGGCGCCAAGCGGCCTCGCTCTGGCCAGCTACGTGGTCCTGGGCGCCATCATCGGCTATGCCTCGGTGCTCATCACCCGCGCGCTCTACCAGCTCGAAGACGGGTTCGAGGAGCTGCCGGTCCACTGGATGTGGTGGCCGGCGATCGGCGCCGTCGCCGTGGGCGTGGTCGGCTACTTCGCCCCGCGGACGCTCGGCGTCGGGTACTACAACATCCACGACATCCTGACCGGGTCGATCGCGGGTCACGCCCTGCTCTGGCTGGTCGTCTTCAAGATGATCTCGTGGCTCGTTGCGCTCGCCAGCGGGACCTCCGGCGGAACGCTCGCGCCGTTGTTCACCATCGGCGGCGGGATGGGAGCGCTCATCGGCGCCCTGACGGCGGCCTACCTCCCGGCTCTGGGCGTCGACCCCCGGCTCGCAGCGCTGGTCGGGATGGCCGCCATCTTCGCCGGCGCCTCGCGGGCGCTGCTCGCCTCGGTCGTGTTTGCCTTCGAGGTGACCCGCCAGCCGATGGGCCTCCTGCCGCTGCTGGCCGGCGGCTCCGCCGCCTACCTGGTCTCGCTGCTCCGGATGCCGAACACCATCATGACCGAGAAGCTGGTGCGGCGCGGCACCCCGGTCCGCTCGGAGTACAGCGCCGACTACCTCGATCAGGTCACCGTGGCGGACATCGCGACCGAGGAGATCCAGACCCTCGCGGCCGACGCGACCGTCGGAGCGATACGCCTGCGGATGGGCGCCACCGAGAACCGATTGATCCGCCAGGGCTATCCGGTCGTCGGCGCGGCGGGAGAGCTGGTCGGCGTCATTACCCGGAGCGATCTGCTCAACCCGGCCCTGAGCGACGACCATACCCTCAAGCAGGCGCTGGCCCGTCCGCCGATCGTGACCTACCCCGACTGCACCGCGCGGGAGGCCGCGAACCTGATGGTCCTGGAGGGGATCGGACGGCTGCCGGTGGTGAGCCGGAATGATTCAAAGAAACTGCTCGGGATGGTGACGCGCAGCGACCTGCTGATGGCGCACGGACGGCGATTGAACATGGAACGCAAACGGCAGACGGGAATGCGGTATCGGAGCGGCGGCACGGCCTGAACCGCTCCGCGACTACCGGCCGGCCGGCACCTGGTTCCCCCGCCCCGGAGAACGGATCAGCCGGCGGATTTCTTCGCGCACCGCACGCCCCATCGCCGAGAGCATCATGGCGATCGGGGCGTTGTCGCTGAAGGCCTGGCCCACTGCGTACAGGGTCCGGGGAGTGAATCGCGGGGTATTGGTGATGGCGTAGACCGGATCCCACCACTCGGGATCGAACTTCGCCTTGAACGCGTCGAGACCGTCGAAGTTGTAGAAGCGGCGCCCGTGAGCCCGGAGCCAGGCCATCGACCACCGCAGCCACCAGGGATTGATGGGGCCGCCCTCCCCGGCACGGCGGGAAAGGGGGGCCAGTCCCAGGGTCACGTACTCGGCCCGCCCGGCGATCATCTCCCGCATGGCGGCGTCGAGCAGCAGTTCCGCCGTCCCGTTGGGCGCCCCCGTGCCGCGCACGATCTGCTCCACCAGCCAGCCTCGGCGGCCCGGCACCGGGCTCGCCACCAGGAACCCGACCACACTCCCCTCCCGTTGCGCCACGATGATCTGGCGGTCGTCCAGCCGCGCCAACGTGAATGGCGTCGTCATGAAGCCAAGCGGCGGCAGCCCCTTGGTGGCGAGCCACTGCTCAAGGCAGCGCGCGAGGTCGGGATGGTGTCCCGCTCGCTCGGGGGGCCAGCGCTCCACCGTCACCCCCTTGTTCCGGGCGCGGGCGAGTTGGCCCCGGAGTGAGGCTCGGCGGTTCTGGATCGCCGTCCAGCTCGACGGCTCCCAGCAGGGTTGGGCTCCGAGCAGGACGAAGGCGTACCCGGGACGGGCCCGGCACAGATTCTCCAGCCGGGCCTCGGCGCCGAGATAGCAGACCGTGGCCCCGGCGGCGGCGGCGGCGCTTTCCAATTCCGCGACTACCGCGGCGAACCGCGGCTCCGGGGCGACCGGCGCACCGGCGATGGTCCAGACAGCGCCGCAGTCGACGTAACCGGCAACGGCATCGCTCCCGCTGGAGAACCAGTGGGCGATGCCGGGATTAAGGATCTGATAGGCGGTGGAGTTCCATCCGTGGGCGAGGACAAGCGCCCGTGCGCGAGCGAGCTCGTCCTCCCCTCCGGTGGTCATGCGATCAGAACTGCACCTTGGGCGGCTCTGCCGAGGACTGATCGGCCTGGAAATAGTCCCGCGGCGTGGAACGGCCGAAGACCTTGGCGGTCAGGTTGTACGGAAAGGTCCGGATGTAGGAGTTGAAGCTCCCCACGGTGGTGTTGTAATCCTGGCGTGCCACGGCGATCCGGTTCTCGGTCCCGGTCAGCTCATCCTGGAGCGCCCGGAAGTTCTGGTCGGCCTTGAGCTGGGGATAGTTCTCCGCGATGGCGAGCAGGCGGCCGAGCGGCGCGGTGAGGGCCTGGTTGGCCGCGCCCATCTGCTGGATGCTCCCGCTCTGCACCGCGCCGGCGAGTTTGGCCCGCGCGTCCGCCACGTGGGTGAAGATGCTGTCCTCATGGGTGGCGTAGCCCTTCACGGTGGCCACGAGATTGGGGATGAGGTCGGCGCGGCGCTGCAGCTGGGCCGCGATCTGCCCCTTGGCCTGATTCACCTGCTCGTCGAGCTGCTGGATGTGGTTGTATCCGCACCCCGACGTCAGAAGAGCTCCGAGCGCCAGCAGACCCACCACGCGCGTCTTACGCATCACCGCACTCCGGGTGTGAAACTGTCGACGAATGTGGCCGCACTCTCCACGGCCGCGAGGAACCCCTCGAAGGTCTCGGGGGGGCATTTCCACTTGCGCTCGTGCCGGGCCGCGACCACGGCGACCGGTGCCGTGGGGCTGAAGCCGACGACGCCGGCGGTCATCCGAATCACGTCGGCGGGCTCGGCGGGGACGGCGCGTCCCGCCAGGGCGAGGAGCCCGCGGCAGAGCGCCACCACCGGGGCGGCAGCCCCGCGCGCGATCTCGCCGAGCTCCGCCGGAGCGCCACCGTGGAGGGCGAGGCCCTGGCGGAGCCGCATCAGCCCGGCGGCGAAGTCCCGCTCCAGCGCGAGGCGGAGATCGGCCGGCACCACCTGAACCCCGGCGACCGGATCGGCCCCGCGCAACAACCGATGCGCGCTCACGATGTCGGCGAGCTCGATCGGAAAGATGTCGGCCGAGCGAGCCCATTCCCGGCGGCTCAGGAGGAGAGGGGCGGGATGTCCCGCCTTCCGCCACGCCGCGAGCTTGGGACCCAAAGCACGGAGCGCCGGCGGCGTCACGTCGTCGAGGATGAGCAGGACGTTGACGTCGGACCGCCCCTCGACGTGGCCGCCGCGCGCCGCCGATCCGTAGAGGACGGCGCTGTAGCCGCCGCCCAGCACGGCATCGAACCCCGCGAGCAGTGCCTCAAGTCCCGCCACGATTGCGTCGCTCATCTAGAAACTCCCTCCGCCGCCGCCACCGCTGAAC
>JBIOIC010000054.1:0-11121 GCA_044449625.1 Gemmatimonadales bacterium
AAGGCGCAGGTCAACGTGAGCGGTACGCCGACGAGCGCCACCGTGCGGATCGAGGCGACGCGGGAGAACCTCCCCGCCGTGCTCCGCCTGGTCGGCGATGTGCTGCGGAATCCCGCATTCGATGCCAAGGAGTTCGAGCAGCTGCGGACCGAGAACCTGACCCAGATCGAAGAGCAGCGCTCGGAGCCGACGGCGATCGGCTCGGTGGCCTTCTCCCGGGCGCTCCGCCCCTATCCGGCGGACGATCCGCGCGCCACGCTCAGCTTTGACGAGCAGAAGGCGGCCTACACCGGCGCCACCCTCGACCAGGTGAAGCAGTTCTATGCCCGGTTCTATGGCGCCGATCACGGCCAGATGGCGGTGGTGGGAGACTTCGATCCGGCGGCGATCCACGCGCTCGCCGATTCGCTCTTCGGCAACTGGAAGAGTGCCGCGCCCTTCGTCCGCGTCCCGACTGAATATCAGGACGTGCCGGCCAACAAGCTCGTCTTCAAGACGCCGGACAAAGCCAACTCCCTCTTCCTGTCGGGGATGACCTTCCCGGTCCGTGATGACGATTCCTCCTACGCCGCGCTGGTGCTCGCCAACTACATGCTCGGCGGCGGATTCCTGAACTCGCGCCTGGCCACCCGCATCCGGCAGAAGGACGGCCTGAGCTACGGCGTGGGTTCGGGGCTGTTCGCCTCTCCGCTCGACAAGGCCGCAGTCTTCCAGGCCTACGCCATCTACGCCCCCGAGAACCTCGGTCGGCTCGAAGCCGCCTTCCAGGAAGAGTTCGCCCGCGCGTTGAAGGACGGGTTCTCCCAGGAAGAACTGGACAAGGCGCGCCAGGGGTGGTTGCAGCAGAACGAGCTCGGTCGCTCGCGCGATGGGGGGCTGGCGGGGATGCTCTCGAATGATCTCTACGTGGGCCGGACGCTGACGTACGATGCGGCGCTCGAAGCCCGGGTCCGCGCCTTGAAGCCGGGGGATGTGAATGCCGCGATGCGGCGCTACATCGACCCGGGCAAGTTCATCACCGTCGAGGCGGGTGACTTCGACAAGAAGCCGCCGCAGGCGGTGCACCCGTAGCCTCATTTCCCAACCCCCTCTCCCCGTTCGTGGAGAGGGGGAGCAGCACCCCCGCTCGGTCGCCCCGTTCGCGGAAAGGGGGAGCAAGTGCCCGTCCCTCTATTAAGTTCCATCCTGTTCCTGGTGGACCTTCCGGAGCCCGACGAGTGGAGCCTGACGTGACCGACACGACTGCGACCGATACCCGCGCCCTGGGCCGTCAATTGGTGGACGCCTTCGGCAAAGGATGGGAGAAAGCGAAGGTGGACGCGATGCTGGAGGTCTTCACCCCCGAGGCCGCGTTCCTTGCGTCGCCGTTCGAATCGCCGCTCGCCGGCCTCGAGGCGATCCGCGGCTACTGGCAGGACGTCCCCTACGCGCAGTCCGAGATCACCTTCACCTCGGGGGAGATCTATGCGGCGGGCCCCTGGTTCTCCACCGAGTTCCGCTGCGTCTATCGCCGGCGCCGCACGGGAGAGTGGGTGGATGCGCGGGGAGCGATCTTCTGCGAGACCAGCGGCGAGAAGATTACCGAAATGCGGATGTATTGGATCAGGTGAGAGGTGCGAGGTAAGCGGGGCGGGATAAGACGTGAGCGGGCTCCCGATCGAGATCTCGAATGGGAGCCCGCTCACTTCTTACCCCTCACTGCTCACCACTTACTGCTCACCCCTCACCCATCCCGTGCTTCCGCGCATACTCGACCCCCCACTCCATCATCTCCGGGCTCCGAAGCCCCACCCGCATGGCCTGGGTGACGGCTTCTTCCTCGGTCATCCCGAGGTCGAGCATGAAGTAAGGGATGAGCGCGCCCCCCACCCGGTTGCCGCTCCCGCAGTGAAAGAAGATCTGCCGGTCCTTGTTCTGCCGCACCACCGCAAGTATCCGCTCCAGCAATGCGTCATCCACCCCCCCGGCCGCGACGGGGATGTTGATGTACTCGAGTCCCAGATCCCGCACCGTCGCCGGTTCGTCGAAGGACCGCGATTCCATCGGGTCGCGGATGTCGAGAATGACCGCCGCCCCCGCCGCCTTCAACCGGCTCAGATGCGCCGCGCTCGGCTGGCCTCCGGTCACTACGCCGGGGGCCGCCTGACAGGCGTTGGCAACTCCATTGATCGCGTCGAGGGTGGACATCGATCCTCTGTGGCTAGTAGTCTGTAGCTGGTAGCTAGTAGTCGGTAGCTACCAGTCTGTAGCTGGTAGTCGATAGCTATTGGCCACCGACTACCAGCGACGAGCTATGAACCTCGCCGCAATCCGCCCGCCAGTACGCCGAGGAGAGTCGCGCCGAGGGAGACGATGACGCTCAGGGCGACGTAGCCCAGTGCCCGTCCCCACTGCGCCGCGTGGATCAACTGCAGCGTCTCCCAGCTGAACGCGGAGAAGGTGGTATATCCGCCGCAGAATCCGACCGCGAGAAGGACCCGGAGTTCGGGGGATACGGCGGCGTTGCCGTTGGAAGACTGGAGGATGAGACCCAGAAGGAATGACCCGGTCACGTTGATGACCAAGGTGCCGACCGGAAAGGTGCCGGGCACCCAGCTGTGGAAGGCGGTGCCGAGGAGATAGCGGAGCACCGATCCGGCGGCACCACCGAGGGCCACGTAGAGCCAGAGCATGAGACAAAGTAGAAGGGAGAGGGGAGAAGGGAGAAGGGGGGAGGAAGGAAGGGCGATTGTTCGTTTTTCCCCTCCTCCCTTCTCCTTTCTCCTTTCTCCTTTCCTCCCTTTACATTGAAGCATGCCCCGCCTCGCCATCGCCCAGTTCCGCCCGAGCAAGGGCGCCTACGCCGAGAACCTGGCTCGGCTGGGGGCGCTGCTGTGCGAGGTGTCGGCCTGGCCGGAGCCGCCGGAGGTGCTCCTCTTTCCGGAGGCGGCGCTCACCGGCTACTTCCTCGAAGGGGGAGTCCGCGAGCTCGCGGTCGAAGCGGAGCGGCTCTTCGCCGATTTGAGCGCCCAGCACGCGGAGGCCAAGGCCCCGCCGCTCGATCTCGCCATCGGATTCTACGAACTCCATCAGACCCGCCTCTACAACTCCGCGCTCTACGCTTCGTTCGGCGGCGCCGATGCCGGGATCCGGCATGTGCATCGCAAGGTCTTCCTGCCGACCTATGGCGTCTTCGACGAAGAGCGTTTCGTCGAGGCGGGGAAGACGGTGCATGCCTTCGACACTCGCTTCGGGCGGGCCGCGCTCCTGGTGTGCGAGGACGCTTGGCATTCGCTGATGCCGACCCTCGCCGCGCTCGACGGCGCACAGGTGATCCTGATCCCGAGCGCCACGCCGGCGCGGGGGCTCGCTCCGGAGGAGCACTCCGCCGGGCGGCCCGCCAATCTCGAGCGCTGGGAGCGTCTGGCGCAGGGGATCGCCGAGGAGCACGGGGTCTACGTCGCGGTGTCGCAGCTGGTCGGTTTCGAGGGTGGGAAGGCGTTCGCGGGAGGATCGGTGCTGCTGGGGCCGCGAGGTGACACGCTCCTTCGCGGACCGGTCTTCGAGCCGGCACTGCTGGCGGCACCGCTCGACTTGGGCGAGATCACTGCCGCCCGGGCCGATGCGCCGTTGCTTTCAGATCTGGAGCAGAAGCTGCCGAATCTGTTGGAGAAGGTCGGAGGGACGGTGAGGCGCAGAGGCGCAGAGAGTGATCAGTCGACCGATCGCTCCGCCCCTCCACCTCTGCGCCCCTCCGCCTCTGCGCCCCTGCGTCTCTCCGCCCCTGCGCCCCTGCGCCCGTCCGCCGACCCACTGCGGATCGACCCGGACCTCACCCGCACCTGGCTGGTCGAGTTCATCCGCGACGAGATCCAGCGTCGCCGCGGCTTCGAGCACGTTGTCCTCGGGCTCTCCGGCGGCGTGGATTCCGCGCTCGTCGCCTATCTCGCGGCTGAGGCGCTCGGTCCGGAAAATGTGACCGCGGTCCGGATGCCCTATCGGACCTCAAGCCCCGAGAGTCTGGCGCACGCCCAACTGGTGATCGACCGCTTGAAGATCGAGAGCCGCACCGTCGATATCTCCGCCGCGGTCGACGCCCTGGTCGGCGCGGTCGGCGGGAAGAGCGACGGCGCTCGCCGCGGCAACGTGATGGCTCGGATGCGGATGATCACCCTCTTCGATCTGTCGGCCGAGTTGAAGGCGCTTCCGCTCGGTACCGGGAACAAGACCGAGCGGCTGCTGGGCTACTTCACCTGGCACGCCGACGACAGCCCGCCGGTCAATCCATTGGGCGATCTCTTCAAGACCCAGGTCTGGGCCCTCGCCCGCCACCTCGGCGTGCCGGAGGCGATCGTCGCCAAGCCGGCGAGCGCCGATCTGGTTCAGGGCCAGACCGACGAAGGGGATTTCGGCATCAGCTACGCCAAGGCCGATCTGATCTTGCACTGGCTCCTTTCCGGACATCGCGCGGAGCAGATCGAAACACTCGGTTTTTCAGCGGCGGAGATCGGCCGGGTGCGCTCCCGGCTCGACGCGACGCACTGGAAGCGCCGGCTCCCCACTGTGGCGATGCTCTCCCAGACCGCGATCGGGGAGTATTACCTCAGGCCGGTGGACTATTGACGCCGCCGGCGTGAGCGGTAAGGGGTAAGAGGTGAGCGGGAGTTCACGCGGGGCCGGGGGTGCGTGCGGTCCGACGGATGAGGCCAAGGATCAGCCGCTGGGCACGATTGCATCTCATCCGCAGTGGCTGGATGACATCCAATGGAATGACCTCGGCTTTCTCGAGCAACCCAAGGAGATCGCCGCATTCCACCGCCGACCCGTAGGCGATGTGGAGGTGTCTTCGGAAGGTCGGGCTGTTGGTCCAAGCGTAGCCTTCGGAGATATTGACCTGCGCGGAGACCGAAGCGCGCTGTAGTTGATCGAATATCGCGGCGGCGAACGGGCGCCAGTGCATCCGGCTCAAGCCAATGACCGCGATCGCCACGGCCTCGGCTTCCTGCCAGGCCAACAGAGAGGTGTGATCTCGCATGACTTACAATAGGGCGGACACTCCCGTGACCGATGGCCAAATGCGCGCAGCCATGCTCCGATATCCGCGGTATCTCCCGCTCACCGCTCACCTGCTACCGCTGACCAACGATCAAGTGTATGCGGCCGTTCCCCGATATTCGCGGTACGTCCCGCTCACCGCTCACCTCTCACCGCTCACCTCCCAATGATCCCCGACTCCCGCCCGATGTCCTACAGCCAAGCCCAGCTCACCACGCTGGTGATGCCGCATATGCAGAACATCCTCGGCGACCTCTTCGGCGGCAACCTGATGTCGATGGTGGACCAGGCCGCGGCGGTCGCGGCGATCCGCCACGCCGGCGGCCCCGCCGTCACCGCCAGCGTAGACCGGGTCGACTTCCGCGAGCGGATCCCCATCGGCGCGTTGGTCACCTGCGAAGCGGTGGTGGATTACGTGGGCCGGAGCTCGATGCACATGACGGTCGAGGTCTACTCCGAAAAGGTGAGCACCGGCGAGCGGCGCCATACCCACACCGCCAAGGTGGTCTTCGTCGCCGTCGACGAGTACGGCCGGCCCAAGCAGGTCCCCCGGCTCGTTCCGGAAACGCCGGAGGAGACGGCACGGCTCGAGCGCGGCCGGCTGCACGCCGAAGCGATGAAGAAGAACCGGTGACCGCGCCGCGTCGGGTGGTCGCGATCTACGGCGGCGGCGGCGCCAAGGCGATCGGACACCTCGGCGCCGAGCGGGCGCTTCGCGAGGCGGGACTCACGCCGGCCTGCTACGTCGGGTGCTCGATGGGCGCGGTCATCGCCGCCTGTCTCGCCGCCGGGCTCTCGCCCGACGAGGTGAAGGCCCGGGCCGACGGCCTCGCCGGGCGGAAGATCGCCGTTGCCGATCCGCTGGTCGCCCTCCTCGGCGTCTCCCGTCCCGCCCTCTTGAAGCCGGCGCCGCTTCGGCAGGCGTTCGAGGCGCTGGTCCCGGTCCGGAGCTTCACCGAGTTGAAGGCGCCGCTCACCGTCGCCGTCACCGACCTCGATTCGGGCGAACTGCTCTTCTACGGGAACGGCCCCGGCGATCGCGCGGCACCGCTGCTCGATGTGCTGATGGCGACCTGCGCCCTGCCGCTCTATTTCCCTCCGGTGACGCTCGACGGCCGCCGCTGTGCCGACGGCGGACTGCGCGCCGTGGTCCCGTTCGCCGCCGCCGGCCGGCTCGGCGCCGATCTCGTGGTCGCGGTGGACGTCGGACCCGGCTTCGATGAGCCGCTGCGCGAGGGGCCGGCCGGGCTGCCGCGGATGGTGCAGCTGAACGACGATGCGACCGGGATCCTGATGGCGCAGAATACCCGCGACCAGCTGGCGCTCTGGCGGGCCACCTCCGGTCACCCGACTCTGCTGTATGTGCGTCCCCAGGTAGAACGCGGGGCCACCTTCAACGTGGCGCGGATGACGACTTACTTCGATTGGGGCTACTCCGCGACGCGGATGGTCTTGACCGACGCCGGGTTTGGGGCACATTGAGGGGCGGGCGAGAAGGCGGGTGAACGGCCGCATGAGAAGCCGCGTAGGCGCATGGTCGGATAGCAGATAGCGATTCGCCACGGGTCGATACCTCACCACGACGAGGTCCCATGCTCGCCAAGGATGCGATGGTCGCCGAGCCGCACGTCGCCGTCGCGAGCGCGATGGCGAGCGAGGTCGCGATCATGTTCCGCCGCCGCGACATCTCGGTGGTCCCCGTGGTGGACGATCACCGCACCCGCCGCTTCCTCGGCGTCCTCTCCGATCGCGATCTGGTCACCCGCTGCCTGGCCGAGGCGAAGGATCCGCTCCACACCCGGGCGGATGCCTTGATGCGGAGTAACGCCTGCGTGGTCGGGCCCGAGCAGGAACTCGATGGCTTCGAGCTCCCGATGGATCAGGATCCCGCCGACTCCCACCTCCGCGCGACGATCACTGTGGTGGATGCCGACCGCAAGGTGGTCGGCTTCATCAGCCATCCGGAGCTTGTCCCCGGCCTTAAGATCCTCCGGAACGCCTGATGCCCGAGCCACGGATCTTCACCGTGGACGAGGCGGAGCGGACCCTGCCGCTGGTGGGGCGGATCGTACTCGATCTGCAGAAGGAGTACCCCCGCTGGCGCGAGGCGGTGGGCCGCTTCGAGTTGGTGGCGGCCGAGCTCCGGGCCGAGTCGGGGGAGACGCTGGAGCTGATTGCGGCGCAGAGCGAAGTGGTGGAACTGGCGGCGCGGATTCACGATTGCCTGACCGAGCTGGATCAGGTCGGGTGCATCTTCAAGGGCTTCGAGGCGGGGCTGGTGGATTTCTACGCCCTGCGCGAAGACCAGCTGGTCTGTCTCTGCTGGCGCCTCGGTGAAGCGCACGTCACCCACTGGCACGAAGTTGACGCCGGCTTCGCCGGACGCCAGCCCCTCGATGAACCCATGCTGACCGGGACGGTACCGTGAGAAATTTCTGGATCTTCTGTCACCTTGCCGGATTCACGATGTGGCTCGGCGGCGGGCTCGGGGCGATGTTCGTGTCGCTCGCCAACAAGCAGGCCCCGCGCGATCAGCTCGCCACGGTGGCGCGGAGCCTGGCCGCCGTCTACCGGAAGATCATCGGCCCCGGCGCGGCGCTGGTGGTGATCTCTGGGCTCATCCTCACGATGCAGCTGATGGCGGCGCTGGGCGCCGGCGGCGGAGCGCCGATCTCCCCCTGGCTGCTTTGGATGCAGGGCGCGGGCTTGATCGGCGCCGCCCTGGTGCTGGTGATCCTCCTGCCGGCCGCCAGCCGCCTTGCTCGGCTCGATCCGGTGGCCCAGGCACCGGCGTTCGACGCGGTCCGGACCCGGCTCCGCCTCTTCGGCGCCATTACCGGAATCCTTGGGATCGTTGCGCTTGTATCAGGTGCGATGCTCCGCTGATCGCGCTCAGCGGGGAACAGCACACCACGGAGGCACGGAGGACACGGAGAATAGCTTTTATGTGGTCTGACCCAAGGAGCTCCCCTTGCAAGACCACAACAGATGCGGTGCTCCGTGCGGCCTCCGTGCCCTTCGTGCCTCCGTGGTTCTCTGTTTTGTTCTGGCACATTGAAACATCCCGCTGATCGCGTTGCACGGAGCTCGCGGCTCGGCAATGACGGCACCGTCGCGGAGGCACGGAGACCGCACGGAGTACTGCGGCTTGCTATGGTCTCGTGAACGAGGCTTGATGGGTCAGGGGAACCGTCCCGAGCGAGCGAAGCGACCGAGGGACCTGACCGAGAGGATCGGTGGTCTGCCGCTCCGTCCCGATTTCGACTGAGCAGGTCCCTCGTGTTGCTCGGGACGGTTCCCAATGGAAGAGAAGCTCCACCCGCGAGACCACATTACTTGTAGCTCTCCGTGTTACCTCCGTGGTTCGCTTTTCTTGTTCTAGCGCGCTGAAGGATCCTACGCTCGAGGACGACACATGAACCGACGTGAGCTCCTCGCCGCCTCGGCGCTCTTCCCCGGCGCCGCCTGGCTTGCCTCGTGCGCGGGGAACGCCGCGGGTGGCGCGGTCGGCGCCGTGCCGGCAGCGGCCCCGCTTTCGCCGCCGCGCGATGACGAGAGCTGGTGGCGCGAGGTGCGGAAGCAGTTCCTGATCGCCGACGGGATCTTCATGAACACCGGGACCTTCGGCGCGAGCCCGCGGCCGGTGGTCGACGCGACGATTACCCACCTGCGCGCCTTCGAGACGGTCTTTCATCAGATCGGCCTCGATGGCCCCCGCCTCTTCGGTTCGCTCGGCAAGCTGCTCAACGCGCCTCCCGAGTGCTTCGCCATCACCCGGAACACGACCGAGGGGATGAACGTCGTCGCCCGCGGGCTCGATATCGCCGCGGGGGATGAGATCCTGGCGACCACGCACGAGCACGTCGGCGGGATCTGCTGCTGGGAGCTCGTCGCCAAGCGTTACGGCGCCACGCTCAAGCGCTTCGACCCGCCGCTCGATCCTGCGAGCGAAGAGGAGCAGGTCGCCGCCTGGCTCGCCGCGACGACGCCGAAGACGAAGGTCTGGAGCATCGCCCACGTGATCTTCAGCACCGGAATCATCCAGCCGGTCAAGCGGCTGGCGGCGGAGGCGAAGAAGCGGGGGATCATCACCGTGATCGACGGCGCGCACCCCCCGGGGATGCTCGCGACCGATCTCACCGACCTCGACTGCGACTTCTATGCTTCGAGCCCGCATAAGTGGTTGCTCGCCCCCAAGGGGATCGGCTTCCTCTACGTGAGCCCGGAATGGATCGACCGGCTCTGGCCGCTGGTCGCGTCGGGGGGATGGGACGACTTGAAGATCAAGGGCCAGCGCTTCGACCACGTGGGGACCCGGAATGATTCGCTGGTCTACGGGCTCCAGAGCGCACTCGATTTCCACGACACCATCGGCACCGCCCGGATCGAATCACGGGTGCGCGGGATGGCGACCGATCTCGATGCCCGACTGCGGCAGATCCCGGGGATCGAAATGAAGTCGCCGAGCCGGGCGGCGTTCCGAAGCGCGCTGGTGAGCTTCACGGTGAAGGGGAAGAAGGCGGAGGATGTGATCGCGGCGCTCTGGAAGGCGGGGCCGGTCCGGGTGCGGCACGTGGCGGAGTACGATTATCACTACATCCGGCTCTCGACCCACATCTACAACTCACCGGCCGAAGTCGAGACCGTGGCGGGGATGCTTGCCACCATCGCGGCCGGGTAGGAACTACTTCACCACGGAGGCACGGAGAACCGCAATTGATGTGGTCTTGCGGGGAGAGTTCCTTGCCCAAGACCACACAACGTCACCCTCCGTGCTGTCTCCGTGTCTTCGTGGTCTGCTGTTCGGCAGGAAATCGCGGCCGGGTGGGAACTGCTTCACCACGGAGGGGCACGGAGAATCACGGAGAACTACAGGTGTTGTGGTCTCGCGGGCGGTACTCCGCCGGCCTTGGGAACCGTCCCGAGTGAGCGAAGCGGCCGAGGGATCTGGCCGGTAAGATCGGTGGCTTGCCGCTTCTTCCCGATTTCTGCTGAGCAGGTCCCTCGCTTCGCTCGGGATGGTTCCCAACGGAAGAGGATCTCCGCCTGCAAGACCACATCAATGTGCCGTTCTCCGTGCCTCTCCGCGTAACTCCGTGCCCTCCGTGGTCCCATCTCAAAGGCCGCCGGAAAGTCGCCACTCGATCTCTCAACCCTTCCCTTTTTTCTCCTTCTCCTTTCTCCCTTCTCTTTTCTCCCTTCCCGTCTTGCACGCCTCCCGCACCGGGCACTCCCCGCACTTGGCCACCCGCGCGGTGCAGATCAGCGCCCCCAGCTCCATGATCGCCTGATTGAAGTTCCACGCCGCCGCTCCGGCGCGGGGGACCAATGTGCGCGCCATCTTCCAGATCACCTTGTCGTTCGGGTCCTTCGATCGGCGGGGATGGAATGCTCGGCGGATGACCCGGGCCACGTTGGTGTCGACCGCCGGCTCGCTCCGTTCATAGGCGAAGGTCGCGACCGCCCCTGCGGTGTAGGGCCCGACGCCGGGGAGCGCCCGGAGTGCCGTGAGATCTTGCGGCACCACCCCCTCGTGCTCCGCCACCACCGTCCGCGCCAGCGCGTGGAGGTTCGCGGCTCGTCGGTAGTAGCCGAGGCCGTCCCAGCTCTCCCGCACCATCGCGGGAGTCGCCTTGGCGAGATGCTGGATGGTCGGGTAGCGGCCGAGGAAGCGGGGGTAATACTCCTCGACGCGGGCCACCTGGGTCTGCTGCAGCATGAACTCCGAGACCACGATCCGGTACGGGTCGCGGGTGCGGCGCCAGGGGAGGTCGCGCCCGTGCTTCCGGAACCAGGCGACGAGCTTCCGCCGGAACGCGGCTGTTGGATCAGGAGTCGGTTTGAGTGTGCGTCGTTTCATGGGCGCTCAGGTAACTGCATTACCACGGAGGCACGGAGGACACGGAGAACCGCTATGCAATGTGGCGGGACCGGTGGAGCTCCTTGGCCGTGATGAAGCTTCCACGGCCACCAAGGCGGAGCTTTCACGGCCACCCACATTAGCCGCTTTTCTCCGTGGCACCTCCGTGCGCTCCGTGTCTCCGTGGTTTGCTGGTTCTCCTCCGTGCCTCCGTGGTCTGTCTGTTC
>JBIOIC010000055.1:0-11026 GCA_044449625.1 Gemmatimonadales bacterium
CCCTGAAGCACTCTTCACACTCGATTTAGCTCCGCTTAATCACGAGTGTCTAGCTTGGGCTTATGACCTCCGCACCATCGATCGTTCCGGGAGTTCGATCGCGGCCGCTGTCGCCCGCGTCGGCACCCGTGCGTCCCCCGCCCTTCGCTCTTCCGGGACTCCACTTTGCCGCGGCCATCTGCTGGCTTGCTCTCGGCGCCATCGGCCTCGTCATTGTCGCTCCCGGGCTCTCGCACGGAGACTTCCTTTCTCCGCGAGTCTTTGCGGTGGTCCACGCCTTCACCCTCGGCGTCATCACCACCACCATCTTCGGGGCACTCTACCAGTTCCTCCCGATGGCGCTCGGCGTCACCACCCGGAGCGTGCGAGCCGGCTTTGTCGGTCTGGGGCTCCTGGTGACGGGCACGGCAGCGTTGGTCGCCGGCTTCTGGGCCTGGTGGCCGGCGGTGCAAGGGATGGGATGGCTTCTCCTCTTCGGTGCCATCGCGGTCCACAGCTGGAATCTCTCCCCCTGGCGCGCCGGACCGGAACCGGGCCGAGTGATCGCGCGCTACGTGGCGGCGGGGCACACCGCCCTCGGGCTGGCGCTTTTTCTCGCCGGTTGCCGCATCGGCGAAAGCCTCGGATGGTGGACCCTCGATCGCACCGGGACGATCGCGGCCCACTTTCACCTGGCGGCGCTGGGCTTCGCCTCGCTTACGGCGGTGGGAGTCGGCAGCCGGATGATCCCGATGTTCCTGATTTCCCACGGGACGCCGGAGTGGCCGCTGCGCTGGATCGCCCCGCTCGCACTCATCGGACTCATCGTCTTTACCTTGGGCGAGGTGGCGCGGTGGCCTTCCCCCGCGATGGCGGGTGCGGTGCTCCTCGTCGCGGCGGCGTTGCTGCACCTGCATCTGGCCCGGGGCTATTTCCGGCGCCGTCTGCGCCGTCGGCTCGATCCGGCGCTCGCCCACGTGGTGGCGGCGTTTGCCGGCCTCGGGCTCACCGTGGTGCTCGGCGTGGCGCTGCTCGCCACCCCCGGTTTCCATCCCCGGCAATGGATCGCCTATGGACTGGTGGCGGTGCTCGGCTGGCTGGTCCCGTTCCTCCTCGGCATCCTCTACAAGCTCATTGCCCACCTGAGCTGGATCCATTTCTACGGCCGCAGGACCGGGGCTGACGCAATCACCGTGCAGGCGCTGCTTTCTCCCCGCCTGGCCTGGAGCTCGCTCGGCCTCCTCTGCGCCGGGCTGCTCACGCTTGTGGCCGGCATTTTTTCTGGAATCCCTGTCCTTGCCGGCTCAGGTGCCGCGATCTGGTGCGCCGGTGCCCTCCTTGTCCCCACCCAATATCTCCGTATGCTCACTCGTTGACTGGATCCCTCCGTGCCCACTACCACTGAATCGGTGACCTTGCTCGACGTCCGCTCCATCCTGGCTGATGGCGGTGAGCCCCTCGACCTCATTCTCTCCATGGCTGCCAGCATCGCCATCGGGAATGCCCTCGACCTGATCGCGCCGTTCGATCCGCGTCCACTGTACCCCGTCCTTCAGCTGCGCGGCTTCCGCGCCTGGAAGACCCCCGAGGACGGGGGTGCCACGCGGGTGCGCTTTACCCAGACCGGGATCGTTTCCGCGACGACGCTGGCTGAGGCGGCGGCCAGGGGGTCGGCAACAGCGGCGGTGCTCGGTCGCCACGGGATGGACGCCTGCTGCAGCGGGCCCAAGACGCTGGAGTTCGCGGCGCGGGCGCACGGTATCGAGTTGAGCGTGCTGTTGGGGGAGTTGCAGGGAGTCGCGTGACCACCGACCTACCGGGAGCGCCGGCATCCGCCTAACTTCAGCGCCCGTTGGACAGGTGTCCGAGTGGCTGAAGGAGCCGGTCTCGAAAACCGGTATACCGGCAACGGTATCGAGGGTTCGAATCCCTCCCTGTCCGTTGGTGCGCGTGGGCCGGGCCGGCCGTGACGGCCGGCCCTTGGCGATCATGCGCCGCTGCCGAGGGTCGGCTGTCCCAGCCGACCCGTTTCGCGGGGGGTGAGGCTACTCCCGCTTGGCCCGAAAGAACCCCTTCAGCAGATCGCCGCACTCCTCCGCCATGATCCCCGGAACCACCTCGGGGCGGTGATTGAGCCGAGGGTCGCGCAGGAGATCGTGGACCGATCCCACCATCCCCACCCGCGCGTCCCAGGCCCCGAAGACCACGCGCTTGAGCCGCGCGAGGACGATCGCCCCGGCGCACTGCGCGCAGGGCTCCAGGGTCACGTAGAGCGTCGCCTGCAGCAGCCGCTCGGCGTGGCCTCGGCGGAGTGCCTCCTGGATCACGAGGAGCTCCGCGTGGGCGGTGGGGTCGGCCCGCTGGATGGTCTCGTTATGGCCCTCCGCCAGGACTTCCCCCTCGTGGAGGATCACCGCGCCGACGGGAACTTCGTCCCGCACCGCGGCGGCCCGCGCCAGACGGAGCGCCGCCTCCATCCCGGCCAGATCCCCCGAGGCGGGCGCCGACCTACGCACCGGCAGCCTCGGGGCGGCCCGGCTGACGGGCGAACACGAGATCCTTCCCACCCACGTCGACCCGCACGGTGTCGCCGGGGGCATACGTGCCCTCCAGCACCGCGAGCGCCAGCGGGTTCTGCAGCATCCGCTGGATGACCCGCTTCAGCGGTCGCGCGCCGTAGACCGGGTCATATCCCGCGTCGGCGATCAGCGCCTTGGCCGCATCCGAGAGCGAGAGCGCAAGTTTGCGTTCGGCCAGAAGTCGCTCGAGACGCACCAGCTGCAGCTCGACGATCCGGCTGATCTCGCTCCGGCCCAGTTGATGGAAAACGATCACCTCGTCCACTCGATTCAGGAACTCGGGCCGGAAATGCCGCCGGAGCTCGTCCCGCACTCCCGCCTCGACCAGTTCCCATTCCCCCGCATCCAGCTCCCCGCCGGCCTCCACGATCCGGTGGCCCCCGATGTTACTGGTCATGATGATGACTGTGTTCCGGAAGTCGACCTTCCGCCCCTGGCTGTCGGTCAGGTGGCCGTCGTCGAGGATCTGGAGCAGCACGTTGAAGACGTCGGCGTGCGCCTTCTCGATCTCATCGAAAAGCACGACGCTGTACGGACGGCGGCGCACCGCCTCGGTGAGCTGGCCTCCCTCTTCATAGCCGACATAGCCCGGCGGGGCGCCGATCATCCGCGCCACCGCGTGCTTCTCCATATACTCCGACATGTCGAGCCGGACGATGGCCCGCTCGTCATCGAAGAGGAACTCCGCCAGGGCCCGCGCTGTCTCGGTCTTCCCCACCCCGGTGGGACCGAGGAAGATGAACGATCCGGTGGGGCGGTTGGGGTCCTGCAGCCCCGCCCGGCTCCGGCGCACCGCGTTGGCCACCGCCGCCACCGCCGCCGCCTGCCCCACCACCCGGAGCCCCAGTTCCTGCTCCAGTTTGGTGAGCCGCTCCCGATCCGACTCCAGCATCTTGGTGACCGGAATCCCGGTCCACTTGGCCACGATCTCGGCGATGTCCTCGGCCCCGACCTCTTCCTTGAGATACGAGGTCCCCGTCTGGACCGCCTGCAACCGCTGCTCCCGCTCGGTGAGCTCCCGCTCCAGCGCCGGGATCCGGCCGTACTGAAGCTCCGCGGCCTTCTGCAGGTCGCCCTGGCGGGTGACCCGTTCCACTTCCTGGCGCGCCCCTTCCAGTTCCGCCTTCTTGGTCCGGAGCGACTGGATCGTCTCCTTCTCCGACTGCCACTGCGCCTTCATCCCTGAGCCCTTCTCCCGCGCCTGGGCCAGCTCCCGTTCCAGCGCGGTCCGCCGCTCCTTGGCTGACTTGTCCTTTTCTTTCAGCAGCGACTGCCGCTCGATCTCCAGCTGCACGATCCGCCGCTCGACTTCGTCGATCTCCTGCGGCAGCGAGTCGATCTCGATGCGGAGCCGGCTGGCCGCCTCGTCCATCAGGTCGATCGCCTTGTCGGGAAGGAACCGATCGCCGATATAGCGGTCCGAGAGCGTGGCTGCCGCCACCAACGCATCGTCGGTGATGCGCACTCCGTGGTGGACCTCGTAGCGCTCCTTCAATCCCCGCAGGATCGCGATGGTGTCGGCGACGGTCGGCTCCCCCACCAGGACCGGCTGGAAGCGCCGCTCCAGGGCGGGGTCCTTCTCGATGTTCTGGCGGTATTCGTCGAGGGTGGTGGCGCCGACCACGTGCAGTTCTCCCCGGGCCAGTGCCGGCTTCAGCATATTGCCGGCATCGACCGCCCCCTCCGCCTTCCCGGCACCGACGAGGGTGTGGAGCTCGTCGATGAAGACAACGTAGCGGCCCTCCGCCTCGGTCAGCTCCTTCAGCACCGCCTTCAGCCGTTCCTCGAACTCGCCCCGGTACTTGGCCCCCGCCAGGAGCTGCCCCAGATCGAGGGCGACGATCTCGCGGTTACGGAGCGTCTCGGGGACGTCCCCCTGGATGATCCGCTGCGCCAGCCCCTCCACGATCGCCGTCTTCCCCACCCCCGGTTCGCCGATCAAGACCGGGTTGTTCTTGGTGCGGCGGGAGAGCACCTGCATCACCCGGCGCACCTCCTCGTCCCGGCCGATGACGGGGTCGAGCTTTCCGGCCCGGGCCTGCGCCGTGAGGTTCCGGGTGTAGCGCTCCAGCGCCTGGTACTTCTCCTCCGGCGCCTGGTCGGTAACGCGGTGCGCGCCGCGGACCGCCTCCAGGGCGAGCTTCAGGTCCGGAGTGGAAACGCCGGCCGCACTCAACAGGGCGCGGGCCGCCGTCCCCTTCTCCTCCGTCAGAGCGAGCAGCAGGTGCTCAGTCGAGATGTAGGCATCGCCGAGGGCCTTGGCCTCCCGTTCGGCGCGGTCGAAGGCGGCGTTGACCTCGCGGCTGGTCGTCGGCTCTGCGCCATCGCCGCTCTGCGTCGGGAAACGGGCAATCTCCCGTTCCACCTGCGTCGCGAGCTCGGTGACATTCAATCCGACCTTCTGGAGCAGCGGGCGCACCACCCCTTCCGTCGGCGCCAGCAGCGCCGCGAGCAGGTGGGCGTCATTCGCCACCGGATTGCCGCGCCGCCGAGCGTCCGCCACGGCGTCGCGAAAAGCCTCCTGCGCCTTCAATGTCAGTCGTTCAGGCCTGATCATCTCGGATCTCCAGCGGGTCAAGTACCGCCCCTGCGCGTCCTTCTATATGTAGCGGCTTCGGGCCCGGAGAGGGGCCGGATATGCGTAAAGGCGGCTTGCGGCCGCCTTCACGATCCATCGGACTGCCTGGGCCTGCTGCCCGGACGGGGGGTGACGATCATCTTCCTGGTAAAGCGGGCGCCGTTCACCGTCAACTGACTGTAGTAGATGCCGGGCGTCGGCTCGGTCCTTCCACCCACCATCCTTCCGTCCCACAGCGCGACATGCGCGCCGCACGGAAGACGGATATTGTCGAGCACCTCACCGTTCGAACTCTGGAGAACCGGAATCGCGACGACCTGGATCAGCACGTTGTAGACCTTCAGACTGACAAGGGGCTGGTGACCGTTGGCACACTCCGCGGAATCGATGGTGAATGGGATCAGCGTGGCCGGAAAGAAGGGGTTCGGGCTGTTTTCCCGAAGCTCCGCCACCGGGGGCGGCCGGGTCTGGGCCAGCAGCGGGGGCCCCGCCGCGGTCGCGAGCCCGAAGAGCACAGCCATCGTCATCATCCTGTGCATCGGGTCTCCTTTCCAGTTGCGTCCGACCGCTTCGGGAAAAATCCGCCGCGCCGGACCCGCTGTCAAGCAGGCGGCGCCACTACCTCACGGAGGTCTCCCCGCCGGACGGTGATTCCGGCGGCATCGGCCCATTCCAGCAAGGGAATGAGGTGCTTGCGGGTGAGCCCCAGCCGGTCCCGCACCGCGCCCACCGCGATCGGGCCGGCGGCCCCCAATTCCCGCAGGACCAGGGCAAATTCGTCGAGCGCCTCGGCCGAAACGTACCAATGCTGGTTCACCGCCCGGAGACGGCCGCTCCCCGCGGCCATTCGGAGCGCCGGCAACGGATCGTTCCCGCCGCTCTGCCGCTCCAATTCCTTGAGATTGGGCGCCGTGAGACCGCCCGCAACCACGATCGCGACCAGGCGTTCGGCTTCCACATCTCCCCGGGGATCCACCGGATGAAAGTCGGGCCGCCGCACCACGCCGAGATCGACGACCAGGCGCCCCGCCCTGACCTCAGCCGCGAGCGCCGCTTCCACCAGCCACGCCGGCGCCTTGAGCGCGCCGCGCAATGTCTCCAGCGCGAGCCCAGCCGCGGCGGGGGCGGCGAGATGCCGGGCCTCGACGGCGGCGACCGCCGTCCGTTGCAGCTCGGCCAAGCGCACGGCCCCCACGACGTGCGGTCCGATGCCTCGGACTCCCTTGATGCCGGTGGTCAGATGTTCGACCGCAGCCCGCGGAAGGCCCAGGAGGATCGGAAGCTCCGCGACTGCGACGCCATTACGCCGCCGCCGCACCAGCGCCGCGAACCGCACCTCCAGGTCGAGCGCGCCGATCCCCTCGTCGCTCGGCCGGGAGCGCGGAGGGGGCAGCGGATCGACCACGACACCGCCACCGATGGTCGCCGCCGGGCTCACTTCCCGGATCACGAAGCGGTCGCCCCCGCGACAGACCAACGGCGCTTCGAGGACGAGCCGGATCGGGGCGGACCCTCCCGGCTCCACGGCCGCCGCGGAGACAACCCGGGCCAGCATCTCGCTGGTTCCGTGGTGGACCCGCACCCGCGTGCGCGAGGTGATCGGTCGCGGCGCCGCCGCCTGGAGATGGACGATGGCATCGACCGCGCGGGTCGGCTGCCACGGCAGAGCCCGGCCCACCAGGACATCCCCCCGTCCGATGGCGTCCCGATCGATCCCCGCCAAGCCGAGCGCCACTCGGGCCCCCGGAACGCTCCGGTCCGCTGCGTGGCCGTACATCTCGATCGACCGGACCCGAACCTCCCGCTCCGATGGGAGGAGCCGAAGGAGATCTCCCGCCGAGACCGCGCCGGACCATGCGGTGCCGGTCACCACCGTCCCGATCCCGGCGATGGAGAAGGATCGATCAATCGGAAGTCGGAAGTCATCCTCGGGGCGAACGGGTACGGCAACGGCGCAGACGGCGATCCGCTCGCGCAGGGCCTGAATGCCCTGCCCGCTCCTGGCGGAGACCACGAGCGGCGCCTCGAAGCGCACCGGTGAACCAGCCAGGCGCTCCGCAATCTCCTGGGAAACGAGCTCGGCCCACGCGGGTTCCACCAGATCCGCTTTGGTGAGCACCGGGATCCCGCGGCCGATGCCGAGCTCTTCGACCACGGCGAGATGCTCGAGGGTCTGGGGACGGATCCCCTCGTCGGCGGCGATCACCAGGAGCACGAGATCGATCCCGCTCGCCCCGGCCACCATCGTCCGTATCAGGTCTTCATGGCCGGGGACATCGATCATCCCGGCGATCACCCCATTCGGCAGGGTGAGCGGCGCGAAGTTGAGCTCGATCGTAATGCCGCGGGCCCGTTCCTCGACCAACCGATCGACCCGGTGCCCGGTGAGCGCTTCGACCAGCGCGGATTTTCCGTGATCGATGTGCCCCGCCGTGCCGACGATCACGCCGTCGCCCACGCGCGATTCTGCCAGAACTCGAGCGCGGGGAGCGGCGCCCCCTCACCGAGGTGCTCCCGGACCCAGCGTGCGAGCAACCGGCGGTGGGCCGCCGCGTGGCGATCATCCAGCGCCGGAAGCTCGGCCTCGCCATTCACCAATTGGCGCAGCTCGAACAGGTCGTTCGATCCCAGCGCCGTCGCCGCTCGGCCGGCCGCGCAGCTCGCGCAGAGCGCCCCTCCTTCCCGGAAGCTCCATCCGGTCTTTGCTCCACCGAGCGGCGCGCCATCGCGGGCGCAGGTGTCGAGCTCGGGGGCAAAGCCGAGCACCGCCACCAGGCGCCAGAGGAGCCGGAGGGGAAGGACTTCGAGGAGGGCCGGCGGAGAAATCTCCAGCGCGTCGAGCCCGGCCCGGAGCAAGTCGTACGCTTCGGGATGCGGCGCGGGGGGGGCACAGCGAAGCATCACCTCGGAAAGCGCGGTCGCGGCGGCGTAACGATCGAGCTGGTCGGCCAGTCCCACCCGCAGGCGCTGGACATCGAAGGCGGCGAGGATGTGAAGCTCTCGCCCTTCCTTCATCAGCAGCTGAGCCGATCCTTCGCTCAGCAATTGCAACGCCGCGCCGAAGCGCGACTTGGGACGCAGGGCTCCCTTGGCGATCGCGCTCTGCACTCCAAGATCCCGGGTCGCCAGACGGACGATCTTCGAGGTCTCGCCATAGCGGATGGCGGCGAGGACGATGGCGGGAGTAGCGACCGGCGGCATGGACGGAAAAGTACCGCCGCCGAGTCACCGCCGCCGTACGGCGTCAGGGTGCCGGTGGGATCGTGGTGACGAGGGCGGCCACGCTGCACTCCCCGAGGTTGATGGTGCCGGCCGCCGTGAGATCGCTCCGCAAGACGTGGGCGACACCCGGCGAGCCCCCGGAACAGAGGCCGGTGCTGATGGCGTAGATCCGCCCTTCAGCATCGGTCGCCACCGCCGCGTTGGACGGAATGACGATCCCGTTTCCGGCCCCCTTCAGCACGGTGCGATCATCGGTATCGAACTCCATCAGTCCTTCACTGTAGGAAGCGACGAAGAGGTGATTGAGACTGGTGGCCACCGGCCCCGGTCCCGTTCCAAAGCCGCCGAAGCTCGCCAGTTCGGTCTGCGCCACCGGGTCGACGATCGAGAGCCGCCCCTCGCCGGCACTGAAGCTGCCGCTGTTCATCACGTAGAGCAGACCGTCGGCTCCGACCGTCGCGAACTGCGCGTTTCCGGGGCCGGGGAGCCCGATCGAATCCTTCACCGTGTTGGTCACCGGGTCGACGACCGTGAGCCAGCTCGGCCCCGCCGGCGCGTAATTCGTGTCGAGATTCCCGTTCAGCACGAAGATCTTCCCCCGGGTAAAGACGATCGCCTGGGGGTAGCGGCCCACCGCGATGCTGGCGGTATCGTGGGTCAGGTAATTGATCCGGGTAATTGAGTTCCGGTTGGGATTCGCGACATAGGCGATCGAATCGCTCACGATGGCGACGCCGGTCGCCCCGGAGTTGGCGGGAAGATGCACGTTGCCGACGCTCCCGGTCGTCAGGTTCACGATCGCGGCGGAGTTGTCGAAACCGAGCGGCACGATGGCGACGCCGCCCCGGGCATCGACCCCGGTCGGGGTCGCGCCGATCCCGCCGAGCGGAATGGCGACGGCGGTATTGGGCGCGCCGAGGGGGACCACGCTCAGGGTGTTCGCGGTGCTGTTGACGGCGAGCAGCACCTCGGAAGGCGCCGGCAGGGGGGCGGTGGTATCGGCGCAGGCGGTGGCCAGCACCAGGGCGGTCAGCGAAAGTCGGATCGGTCGGCGCATCAGGGCACGCTGTAGGTAAGAGTGAGAGCAACCGTGCGCCCCGGCAAGGGAAGCCCGGCAACGTATTCGGGACGGCGATCGGTCAGATCGCGGCCATCGATCCGCAGAAGGAAGGCTCGGCTCAGCCGGCGCTCAGCGCCGAGATCCCAGAGCCCGATCGCGGGAAGGTTGAAGTAACCGTTGTTGTATTGCGGACGCCGTCCGAGCCGGCGCCACCCGAGGTCGAAACGCCACCCCGCCGGAGTCCAACTGAGGCCGGCCCGTTCGGAGTCCCGGGGACGATAGGCCACCGGAAGCCAGGGCGCCGCCGCAAAGTTGACCACACTCACGCTGACTCCGCCAGTCAGGGAGATACGCTCACCGGGACGGAGTTCGAGCGCGAGTTCCCCGCCCTGCCGGCGAATATTCACGTTCTGTGGACTCCAAACGAAGTTGGCGCCGGCGGCCCAGGTCACGAAATCGTCCACCCGTCCGATGAACCCGCTGAGGGAGAGCGTCCCCGGCACGCCGAACCAGCTCCCCGCCTGGCGCAAATCGGCCGTGGCCTCCCAGACCACGCGCTCCGGACGCAGTCCCGAGTTGAGCGCCACGCCGACCCCTTCCCGGAAGAGGAGGTCGAAAGGGACGGGCGGCGTGATCCCGCTCCCGACCCCGAGCGAAGCCGAGGTGCCGGCGTGATGCCACCCGGCATCGAACCGCCCGGTGATCCCTCCGCCGCCAGCGCGGGACCAAATATCCATCCGGACCACCGGCGAAAAAGTCCATGGCCCGGCGGCCAGCTCCACCCCGGTCCGCGCCCCCGCGCGGGCAAAGTCGGCGCCCACGGCCACGCCATCCCCGGTAAAGCGGTCGTAGCGTCCGTCCGCGGCGACGGTCGCTTCCCCGCTCCAGCCGCCCAGCGCGAGCGGCCACCGGCTGGCGAGTGCCGCACTCCCGCCGGCGCTCCGGGTCGTGACATCGTAACTCGTGTTCCGCGGCGGCGCATCGGGATCGGCGGAACGGGCCTCCACCCACTGTCCGGTGATGGACCAGCTCACCGCTCCCTCCCGCCTGATTGCCGCGAGCAGTGCGCGATCACTCCCGCTGCCGGTGAGGGAGGGATTGGTCATGCTCCCTGGCAGGCCCCGATCGGCGCCATTGGCGCGGAGGGTCAGATCCAGCGCGCCTCGCCCGCGTACCAGTGCGCTCCAGACCGTGCCACCCGCATTCTCCCGCTCGGTCGGCTCACCCCCCGGCGCGGTCGCGGGATAGCCGTCCGCCAGGTGGTCGACTTCGGCGCTCACGCTCAGCGCGCCGATGCTCGCGCCGCCCCGGCTCCCCCACGCGCCGTAGCTCCCCACATCGCTCGACAATTCCGGCGTGACCCGCGACCGGGTCGTCACCTCGATCACACCGGCCATCGCCCGTCCACCGGTCCGCGCAGTCTGCACTCCGGGGAGCAGCGTCACGCTTGCCACGTCGGCGACGGACACCCGGGCGAGATCGGCGCGCCCGGTCAGGGGATCGTTGAGCGGGATCCCGTCGAGCAGGACCAGGACCTCTTCGGGCGCACTGCCCCGCACCTGGGGGACGGCGGTCCCGCCCCCGGTCCGGCGGACGGAGACACCGGCC
>JBIOIC010000056.1:0-10840 GCA_044449625.1 Gemmatimonadales bacterium
GTGCTATGTCGAGGGGAAGGACAAGAGCGGAAATCCGTGGGTGACCGAGGCGCGCCCCGAGGTGCTCTACGCCCGGATGCGCGACGCCCTGGCCGCGAGCGGCCGGCCGATCGTCTACAGTATCTGCAACTGGGGCCACTTCGAACCGTGGCACTGGGGGCCGGCGATCGGCAACCTCTGGCGCACCACTGACGATATCGAGGACACCTGGGCCAGCCTCATCAAGATCGCCGACTCCAACGATATGCACGCGCCGTCAGCGGGACCAGGCCACTGGAACGACCCCGACATGCTCACCATCGGACTCCGGGGCAAGGGACAGATCGGCACCGGCGACATGACCGACGACGCCTACCGGGCCGAGTTCTCGCTCTGGTCGCTGATGGCGGCACCGCTCATCATCGGGGCCGACGTCCACACGATGGACAGTGCCACCGCCACCATCCTCCTTAACCGGGAAGTGATCGCGATCGACCAGGACACCCGGGGCGTGCAGGGGCGAAAGGTGAAGAGCGAGGGGGGGCTGGAGATCTGGTCGAAGTTCCTGGTGGCGCCGGGGGAGCGCGCCGTCGTCCTCTTCAACCGGACCGCCGCACCGGCCGACATCACCGTCAAATGGAGCGATGTCTGGCTCGGCGGACCCGTCACCATCCGCGACCTCTGGGCCCACGCCGATCGCGCCGCCACCGGCGACGGCTATACCGCCCGGGTGCCGTCACACGGGGTCGTGATGCTCAAGCTTTCGGGGAAGGACGCGCGGTAGGGGTGCAGTGACCGCGCCTCCAAACGAACGTTTCCTGGGTCGAGAACGTCACTAGGGTAAGCTCGGCCAGGCGGCTGAGCCCTCCCAACCCGGAGTGACCCATGCGCTCGATCGTCTTTGCTCTCGCGGCGGTGCTCGCGCTCCCCGCGGCCGCCCGCGCCCAGGAGGCGGCAAACATCGTCCACGCCAATCACCGGACCATCGAATTCCTCGGTCTCAGCCGCTGGACCGTCCCGATGATCCGGGACTCCCTGGCGAAGTACGCCCCCAACACCAAGATCGAGAGGGATGCCTGCGCGGCAGTGCTGCGTGCTCAGCTCCATTTTGCCGATGCCGCCCAGATGATGTACGTGCCGACCCCGCCCGACAGCGGACTCTACGTCGTCGTGGCCCTGGTCGAGCCGCAGGATTCGTCCCGGATCCACTATCGGACGATGCCGACCGAGACCCTCGGAGGCGACCCGGCCCTTAAGGAACTGACCAGTTTCATCCGAACCAACCAGGGGCCGTTCCAGGAAGGGCTCAGCATCTATCATCGCGACGGCCCGCCCGAGGCCATTCCGGCCTATTTCAAAGAGGATTCCGCCGGCATCATCCGGCTCTGGGCTCTCCTCACCGCACATCGAGACGCCGCCTCCGGGACCGCCGCGCGGACCACTCTCCGCGAGGATCCCAACATGTTCGATCGGATGGCGGCCGCGGCCATCCTCAGCAACTTCCCGGAGAACGATTCGACCTGGTGGAGCCTGATCGAGACGACCCGTGAGATGGACGGCTTCGCCCGGAACGTCTCCGCCGAAGTACTGCAATCGATGGCGTTGCGGACCCACCGCAAGGTGGACTGGGGCCCCGTCGTGCCGGCGATCCACGCGATGCTTGATGGCACCAGCCTCTTCATGACCGGCCAGTTGATGAGCGCCCTCGACCGCGTCGGCGTGGGGCCGGAGTTGGCGGGTCCGTTCCTTCGACAGGGCGGCCACGCGGTCCTGATGTATGCCGCCTCGCACCAGCCCGACCTGCGGACCGGCGCGCTCACCTTTCTCCGAACCATCAGCGGCAAGGACTACGGCAGCGACATCGACGCGTGGAAGGTCTGGATCGCGTCGCTCTGAGTTGGATGAGCGCGCGTAGTCAGCACTGCGACCAGACGGAACAGCCTCAACCATCCCGAGCGTAGCGAGGGATGGTTGAGGTTGTCCCCCAACGGCCGTGATCTCCGCACTTGTTCACATCGCCGCAACGATCTCGAAGCATCAAGCAATATCCAGGAGACTGCGATGCAATCGATCCATTCCTCGCTGGCGGGCGGCCTAGCGTTGCTGATCGCCCTGGCGCTCCTCGCCCTTGCTCCCGCCTGCCTCACCGCGCAGGAGGCGGTCTACCGCCACCACGGCGACGCCCTCCTTCCCGATTCCCTCGAGACCCCCGGTGCCGTCGCCACGACCGATACGTCGAAGATCTGCCACCCCGGCTACTCCAAGAGCGTCCGCCATGTCTCGGCCGGGGTCAAGCGCCAGGTCTACGAGGTCTACGGCGCCCACGCGGTCAAGGCGACCTGCTGCGAGGTGGACCACCTGATCTCGCTCGAGCTCGGCGGGTCCAACGAGATCGCCAACCTCTGGCCCGAGCCGTACCTTCCGCATCCGGGCGCCCGGGACAAGGATGTGGTGGAGAACTGGCTCCACCGACAGGTCTGCCAGGGGCAGATCCCGATCGCTGAGGCGCAGAAGGAGATCGCGGAAGACTGGTACGCGGTGTACCTGCGGATACCGCACCGACGCTGAAGCGGTGGATGATCGACTTCCAACACCTACCGGAGATCACGATGACAAAGCATTTCAGAACGGGGCTGGGGCTGGCGCTGAGCCTGCTGGCCGCGCCCGGCGCCGCGATGGCACAGCAACCGATGGCGATGCCCGCGCATGTGGACACGGTGCAGAGCGGCGCGCCGATCCACCAGGAGGTCGACTTTGCCGCTCCCCCGGCCCGGATCTATGAGGCGCTGCTCGACCAGGCCAAGTTCGCCGCGTTCTCCGGGAGGCCCGCCACCCTCGACCGGGCGGCGGGGGGCGCCTTTACCCTTTTCGGCGGCCCCATCACCGGCCGGAATATCGAGCTGATCCCCAACCAGCGGATCGTGCAGGCGTGGCGCGTCGCCAACTGGCCCGACGGGGTCTGGTCCATCGTGCGCTTCGAGCTCAAGCCCCAGGGAACCGGCACCAGACTGATCTTCGACCACACCGGATTTCCCGCGAGCGAACGCGATCACCTTGTCGCGGGGTGGGAGACCAACTATTGGGCGCCGCTCAAGAAGTACCTGCAATAGGATCGAGTCCGCGGAGCCCCTGAGGGACCGGTATCGCGTTCCAGCGCCACCGGTCCGACGCGAGGCTCTACCTGTTGCTCTTGGTCTGCGGCATCGGCGCACTCCTGCTGATCCCGTCGCTGATCTTCCTGTTCCGTCTGTTCAAAGGGAGTCGAGGTCAGGCCCCGTGGCCGGCCTGACTGCGACCAGTACCCTCCGCGCCGTCGCGACCAGATGCTCCACGGTGAATCCGTAGTGTTCCATCACCACCGGCCCCTGCGCCGAGGCGCCGAAGTGATCCACCCCGATGATCGCGCCGGCGGGGCCCACATGCCGCTCCCATCCGAACGGAGACCCCGCCTCGACGCTCACCCGCGCCGTCACCGCGGGGGGCAGCACGGAATTGCGATAAGCCGCCGGCTGCGCCTCGAATAGCTCCCACGACGGCATCGACACCACCCGGCTCCGGATCCCTTCACCACTCAGTTGTCGGTGCGCGGCGAGCGCGAGCGATACCTCCGACCCCGTCGCGATCCAAATGAGGTCCGGCGGCCGACTCGGATCGGCATCGGCCAGCACGTACGCACCGAGCGCCGTTCCCGCCGCCGGAGCGAGGGCCGCGCGATCGAGCACCGGCAGCTTCTGCCGGGTCAGCACCAACCCGACCGGACCTCCGGTGTGTGTCAGCGCGATGCGCCACGCCTCGACGGTCTCGGTGGCGTCGGCGGGGCGGATCACCATCATGTTGGGCATCGCTCGCAGGGAGGCGAGTTGCTCCACCGGTTGATGGGTGGGGCCATCTTCGCCAAGGGCGATGCTGTCGTGAGTCCAGACGTAGATCACGTGCGCCCCGCTCAGCGCCGCCAACCGGATGCTCGGCCGCATATAATCGGAGAATGTGAGGAACGTCGCGCCGAAGGGGATGACCCCTCCGTGATGGGCCATACCGGTGAGGATCGCGGTCATCGCGTGCTCCCGGATGCCGAAGTGGATGTTCCGCCCCGCGTATCCCCACGTTCCACCAGCCGTCCCCTGGGTGGGAGGCGTCTGTCCTCCCTCCGGCACGTCAGCGCTCTGAAAGTCCCCTTTTCCCTTCATCGCGGTCCGGGTCGACGGATCGAGGTCGGCCGATCCACCGACCAGATTCAGCACGGACTCGGCCAGCGCCGCGATCACCTTGCCTCCCGCGTCTCGAGTGGCCAGAGCGCCGTCTTTGGGCGTGAACCCGGGGAGCGCGGCGTCCCAGTGCGGTGGAAGTTCCCCGGCAAGGGCGTTGTCGAAGGCCTCCGTGAGGTCTCCCTGCGCCGCGCGATGAGCGTCCAGTGTCCTCTGCCAGGCCGCACGCAAAGCGATACCGCGCTTGCCAAAGCCTTCGAATGCCGTCCGCACCGCGTCAGGCACGTAGAACTCGGCGTCCTCAGGCCAGCCGTAGGCGCGCTTGGTCAACCGTACTTCGGCCTCGCCGAGGGGCTCGCCGTGGGCGGCGAAGGTGTCGTGCTTGTTCGGACTCCCGAACCCGATATGCGTATGCGCGACGATCAACGTCGGCCGGCTTTCGTCGGCCCGCGCCGCGGAGAGCGCCGCGTCCACGGCGGCGACATCCATCCCATCCACCGTCAGTACCCGCCAGCCGTACGCAAGGAAGCGGGCGCCGACATCCTCCTGGAAGGTGAGGTTGGTCGTGGCGGAGAGGGTGATGCGGTTCGCATCGTACAGCACGATCAGTCGGCCCAGACGCAGGTCGCCCGCGAGCGACGCCGCTTCCGAGGCGACCCCCTCCATCAGATCCCCGTCGCTCGCGAGGACGTAGGTCCGGTGATCGACGATGGCCTGTCCGGGCCGATTGAAGGTCGCCGCCAGCCACCGCTCCGCGATCGCCATCCCCACCGCGTTGGCGAACCCCTGACCGAGGGGCCCGGTCGTGACCTCGACACCGGCGGTGACACCTCGTTCGGGATGCCCCGGCGTCCGGCTGCCCCAGCGCCGGAACTCCTTGAGATCGTCGAGGGTGAGACCGTATCCCGTCAGGAAGAGGAGGCTGTACAGCAGCGCGCTCCCGTGTCCCGCCGAGAGCACGAATCGGTCGCGATCGACCCAGTCCGGAGCGGCCGGATCACAGCGGAGGTGACGGGTCCAGAGGACATAGGCCATCGTCGCGGCCCCCATCGGGAGTCCCGGATGTCCCGAGGCGGCCTTTTCGACGGCATCAATGCTGAGCGTGCGAATGGTGTTGATGCAGAGATCATCGGATGCGGCGTTCATGACCGGCCTCCGTCGCGGGCCTGCAGGTACCGCCCCATCAGCGCCGTGGTCGAGCTGTCGTGGCCCGCCGCGGGAGATCCCTTACCCTGAAGCTCTCCCCCGATGCGCGTCGCCAGTGTCTTCCCCAGCTCCACACCCCACTGATCGAACGAGTCGATCCCCCAGATCACCCCCTGGGTGAAGACGCTGTGCTCGTACAGCGCGACCAGCGATCCCAGTGTCCCGGGCGTGAGCCGATCCGCGAGGATGGTGCTGGTCGGCCGGTTGCCCTCGAACACGCGATGCGGCACCAGCGCCGCCGGCGTCCCCTCGGCCGCGACCTCGGCCGCGGTCTTCCCGAAGGCGAGCGCCGCCGCCTGTGCAAAGACGTTGGCCATCAGCAGGTCATGGTGGGCGCCCAGCGGATTGAGCGACTGGCAGAACGCGATGATGTCACAGGGGATGAGCCTGGTCCCTTGATGGATCAGCTGGTAGAACGAATGCTGGCCGTTGGTGCCCGGCTCACCCCAGACGATGGGGCTGGTCTGGTAGTCAACGCGGGTGCCATCGAGCGTGACATGCTTCCCGTTGCTTTCCATGGTCAGCTGCTGGAGGTACGCCGGAAATCGCTTCAGGTACTGGTCGTAGGGGAGCACCGCCACCGTCGCCGCGTCGAAGAAGTCGGTGTACCAGACCGCGAGCAGGCCCATGATCACCGGCAGGTTCTTCTCGAAGGGTGTCGAACGGAAGTGCTGGTCCATCACGTGGAAGCCAGCCAGCATCTCGCGGAAGTGCTCCGCCCCCACCGCGACCATCGTCGACAGGCCGATCGCGGAATCCATCGAATAGCGTCCGCCCACCCAGTCCCAGAGCTCGAACATGTTGGCGGGATCGATCCCGAACTCGGCCACCCGCGCGGTATCCGCGGAGACGGCCACGAAATGCCGCCGCACCGCCGCCGGATCCTTGAGCGCGCGGAGACACCAGTCGCGTGCGGTCCGGGCGTTGGTCAGGGTCTCGAGCGTCCCGAACGTCTTGGAGCAGACGATGAACAGCGTCTCCGCCGGATCGAGGTCGCGGGTGGCCTCGACGAAGTCGGTGGCGTCGATGTTGGAGATGAAGCGGAAGGTCAGGTCACGCCGGCTGTAGTATCGAAGGGCCTCATAGGCCATCACCGGACCAAGATCGGAGCCTCCGATCCCGATGTTGACGATGTTGCGGATGGGTCGGCCGGTGTGACCCTTCCAGCGACCGATGCGCACATCCTCAGCGAACGCGGCCATGCGGTCGAGCACCGTGTGCACCATCGGCACCACGTCGACGCCGTCCACGACAAATCGCTCGCCGACGGGAGCCCGCAGCGCGACGTGCAGGACGGGCCGGCCTTCGGTCGTGTTGATCTTCTCGCCCCTGAACATCGCCTCGATGCGTTCCGGGAGGCCACGTTCCCGGGCCAGCTGCAGCAGGAGCGCCAGCGTCCGGTCGGTGATCCGGTGCTTGGAGTAGTCGAGATACAGGCCCGCGGCCTGCGCCACGAGGCGGGTGCCACGCGCGGGATCGTCCGCGAAAAGCTGGCGCAGGTGTCGATCGCGGATCTCCTGATGATGCGCCTGCAGGGCCTTCCAGGCGGCGGACTCGGTGAGCCGCGGAGCGGCGTCGGTGTTGGGCATGGTGACGGTACCTCGGTGGAGCCGTTGACGAATTTCCAGACGGGGTCGAGGGCGCGCCTCAGGTGAGTGCGGTGCGCTTCGCGGCCAGGCGGTCGAGGAGTTCTTTCCACGACCGATCGAAGGACGCCGCGCCGTCCCGCTGCAGTTTCGTGGCCAGCGCCGCCTGATCGACGCCGGCCCGGGTGAACTCGGCGAGCACGGTCTCTGCCTCCCCGCCGTCGGGGGAGAGCACACCGCTCACTCGACCATGATCGGCGAACGCCCTGAGGGTCTTGTCCGGGATCGTGTTGATGGTATCAGGGGCCGCCAGCGCCTCGACGTAGAGCGTGTCGGAGGCGACCGGATCCTTGGTACCGGTGCTGGCCCAGAGGAGCCGCTGCGGCCTGGCTCCTGCCGCCGCGAGCGCCCGCCATCTGGGCGAGGCCAGCAGCCGGCGATATTCCCGGTAGGTGCGCCCAGCGACGGCGATGCCCAGTCGATTCCGGAGCGCGACAGGTACGGCGTCCGCCACGGCCACATCCCATCGGCTGACGAACAGCGACGCGACCGAGTCAACGCGCGGATCGAGGCCGGCGGCGATCCGCCGCTCGATGCCCTGCATATACGCCCCGGCGGCGGCCAGATACTGCTCAGCCGAGAACAGCAGCGTCACGTTGATCGGCACGCCACCGAAGATCGATGCCTCGATGGCCGTGACGCCGTCGGGTGTGCCCGGAATCTTGATGAAAAGGTTGGCGCATCGCGCCCGCCGGTGCAGCTCGGCCGCCGCACGTACGGTCGCCGCGGCATCATCGGCCAAAAGCGGCGAGACCTCCAGTGACACCCAGCCGTCGACGCCGCCGGTGCGGTCGTGGGTGGGGCGGAAGAGATCGGCGGCGCGCACCAGGTCCTCGATCGCGAGCTCGAAGAACAGCGCCTCGCCCGATTTCCCTTCCGCCGCCTTCGTGCGGATACCCGCGTCGTAGAGGTCGCCCTTCCCGATGGCGTGGTCGAAGATTGTGGGGTTGGAGGTCAGGCCGGTCACGGAAAGCTCGTTGATGTACCGCTGGAGCGTCCCGTCATCGAGGATCCCGCGGGTGATGTTGTCGAGCCAGAGGCTCTGGCCGAGGTCGTGCAGTTGCTGTGTCGTGTGCATGGTCACTCCTGTTGCGACGCGGAGAGCAGCTCGGGACTGAGATCCGAGATCCGCTCGATCGTGAGATCGGCCGCGGGATAGGTCGCGAGGCGCTTCGGGTCGAGTGCGTAGTGCCCCTGGCGGGCGAACACCGTCGTCAGTCGGTCACCCCAGATCTGCTTCATCATCGCCAGGATACGGAGCTTGTCATCCACCATCACGTAGTGCCGCGCCGGATAGCGTTCCGCCACCGCGTCAAGCATCCGTTCCTTGTGCACGTAGATCAGGACCCGGCCCTCCACCGCCGCCCAGAGGCCGGAACGCTGGATCTTGCGGGGCTGGAACACCACATCGCCATCCGAGAGTATGACCGTCTCTCCCCGGGTACGCAGGTGGCGGAGGACGTCGAGCGCGTGGGGATACAACCGGCTGGCGAAGGGATAGTCGACGAGGAAGGAGGACATCAGCAGCAGCCGGGTGTCGTTCAGATCCTCCAGCCGGTACCGCTGCAACGCGCCGAGATAATCCGCGTAGCCGAGTTCGCTCCGCAACTGCTCGAAGAGGGTCCAGTAGCGATCCCGGCCGGCCGCTCCCAACTCCCGGGCAAGATGGTCGCGCAGGTCCTGCTCCAGCCGGTCGTTATCGAGCAGCGTGTTATCACAGTCGAGCAGGATGACGACGTCGGCGGTCGCGGTCATCCCTTCCTTCCCTTGCGGGCCGGGTCATGCCAGTGGCCCGGCACCGCGATGAGGCGATCGGCCGCGGCTGGCCCCCAGCTGCCGCGCCGGTACGGGAGCGCCTTCGGATGTCTTTGCAGCACCGGATCGACCACGGCCCAGGCGGCCTCGACCGCGTCCTCCCGGGTGAAGAGCGCCCCATCGCCGAGCATCGCGTCGCTCAGCAGCCGCTCGTAAGGCGCCTCCGCGCCCAGGAGCTCCTCCACCATATAGAGCTCCCGCAGATCGCCGACGAACTCCTTGCCCGGACGCTTGACCCGGGCCGCCAGCGCGACCGCGGCGTCGGGGGAGAGGCGGAACCGCAGGTAGTTGGCCGGGCCCGCCGGGGGGGCGGAGTCGGCGAACAGCCGCGTCGGCGGCGGCTTCAACTCGACCAGCACCTCGGCCGCCGTCTCGGGAAGGCATTTTCCCGAGCGGAGATACCAGGGCACTCCCTCCCAGCGCCAGGAGTCGATGTACAGTCGCAAGGCGCAGAAGGTCTCCACATCGGAGGTCCGCCCGACGTCCCGCTCCTTCCGATATCCGGCGTACTGGCCGCGCACCATATCCTTCGGCGTGAGCGGGCGCATCGCTTCGAAGACCTTGGCCTTCTCGGCGTGCACCGCGCCATAGCCCTGATAGGCGGGCGGTTCCATCGCCAGCAGGGCGACGATCTGGAACAGATGGTTCTGGATCACGTCCCGCAGGCAGCCCGCCGACTCGTAGAACGCGCCGCGGCGGCCGACGCCGAACCGCTCCGCCAGCGTGATCTGGACGCTGGAGACGTAGTTCCGGTTCCAGATCGGCTCGAGGAAGGAGTTGGCGAACCGGAAATAGAGGATGTTCATGATCGCCTCCTTCCCGAGGAAGTGGTCGATTCGGAAGATCGCGTCCTCGGGAAAGGCCGCCCGCGCGATCGCGTTCAGCTGGCGCGCCGAAGCGAGATCACGCCCGAAGGGCTTTTCGACGATGACGCGGCCGTGGTCGGCAAGTTTCGCGGCCCCCAATCCCTGGATCACCGTTCCGAAGAGGGAGGGCGGGATGGCGAGGTAGAACGCCGGCCGCCGCGCCTTCCCCAGTGCCCGCCTGAGAGCGGTGAAAGTTTTCGGATCGTTGTAGTCTCCCGCCACATAGCGGAGGAGGGAGAGGAGCCGGGTGAGCGCCCGCCGGTCGACCGGGATGCCGGACTCCCTGAGGCTGTCTCGCGCCCGGGCGCGCAGCTGCGCCACGGTCCAGGGCGAGGAGGCGACACCCACGATCGGAACGGTGAGGACGCCGCGCCGGACCATCCCGTAGAGCGCCGGGAAGATCATCTTGTGGGCGAGGTCGCCCGTCACGCCGAACAGCACCAGCGCGTCGGACGGCGTCCGGTCGTCGTTCATCCGGCCCATGTCAGGCTCCGTGCATAGGAGAACCGCTTCGCGATCACTGCCCCGCTCCCGTCGCCAGCGCCGCATCAACGATACCCTGCGCCGCCTCGACGATCCGGGCCAGTTGATCCCGTCCGCGAAAGCTTTCGGCGTAGATCTTGTAGATCTCCTCGGTCCCTGAGGGGCGGGCGGCAAACCATCCGGTTGCGGTACTGACCTTGATCCCGCCGATCGGCGCGTGATTCCCCGGGGCCTCGTTGATGACAGCAACGACCCTCTCCCCGGCGAGGTCGCGGCAGCGCACCTGATCGGGCGAGAGCGCCGCGAGCAACTTCTTCTGGGCCGCCGTCGCGGGCGCCTCCACTCGATCGTAGGCGGGCTCACCGAATTCGCCCGTCAGTTCCGCGTAGAGCTCCCCCGGATCGCGGCCCGCCCGCACCGTGATCTCCGCCGCGAGCAGCGCGGGGACGATGCCGTCCTTGTCGGTCGTCCAGGTGGTGCCGTCCTGGCGGAGGAAGGAGGCCCCCGCGCTCTCTTCGCCGCAGAAGCCGAGCGATCCGTCACCGAGACCAGGAACGAACCACTTGAATCCGACCGGGACTTCGTGGAGCCGCCGGCCCAGCTTGGCGCTCACCCGGTCGATCATCGCGCTGCTCACCAC
>JBIOIC010000057.1:0-10797 GCA_044449625.1 Gemmatimonadales bacterium
CTCCAGGACGAGCACGGTCTCGACGTGAGCGGTCTGGGGAAAGAGATCGAAGGCCCGTACGGAGGTGATCCGCCACCCGGGGCCGAAGCGCGCGACATCCCGCGCCAGGGTCGCGGCGTCACAGGAGACGTAGACGACGCGGCGCGGACGGGCGGCGACAATCGCCCGCACGGCGCGTTCCTCCATTCCGATGCGCGGAGGATTGGTGATCACCGTCGCCGGCGGCCGCAATCGCGCCACCAGATCCTCCACCCGGCCGGCGTGGCGCTTGACTCGCCCTCCCGGTACCTGGCTTCCGACCGCGGAGCCGAAGCGGGATTGCCGCTGGCCCTGCTCCACCGCGCGCCGATCAATCTCGACACTCTCCACCGTCGCCCCCGCATCGAGCAGGAGTTCGGTAGTCTCGCCGATCCCGGCGTAGAGATCCCAAGCGTGCATATCCGCGGCCGGCGCCGCTTGCGCCACCGCGTAGCGGCGGATCTCGTCGCCGAGGAGAGGGTGGATCTGTTCGAATACCGTGGCGGGGTAGGCCTCCGCACCGCCGGCCATCACCCGCGCGGCGCCCCCTTCCGGCCGCCACCAGACAGCGGTCATGGGGTGATTCCCCAAGGCCCGCACCAGCCGGCCGGCCTCATCCCACACCACGGCGCCGCGGGTCTCGACGATGACGTGGCACCCGCCCGTCCGGTCGAGACGGAGCACGATGCGCTCGGCGTCCTCGGGGAGGAGCCGGCGGTGCGGACGCAGCCGGTCCCACAATTCGCGCAGCGCCGGCGCCACGATCTCGCAGCGCTCAAGCTCGAAGACCCGGGTGGCGTCACCCACCTGGTGGAGACCGATCCGGGTGCCGGCGACGGTAAGCGTCAGCTTCGAGCGATAGTCCCATTCAATCTCGCTCGGCACGACCTCGGGATCGGCGAGTTCCACCCGGCCGATGCGCCGCAACGCATCGCCGACGATGGCGGACTTCGCCGCCCGCTGCGCCGCGGGAGAGAGGTGCTGGAGCTGACACCCGCCGCAGCGATCGCGGTCGTAGTGGGCGCACTTCGGCGCGACTCGATCGGGGCCGGCCTCGATCAATTGGCCGAGGCGCGCCCAGGCGAAGCGCTTCTGCGCCTTGATCTCGGTGAGCGCCACCAAGTCTCCCGGCGCGGTCCGCGGCACGAAGACGGTCCGGCCGTCCTCGAGCTTGCCGACCCCCGCCCCGCCGGCAGCGAGGCGGAGGATCCGGACCGGTGCGATGGTCATCGAAGTCCCTCGCGCCGAGCGGCGGCGAGCCAGACGGAGTGGGCGGTGGCATCGGCGACGACGGCGGGCTTCCGCACCCCACGCGCCTCTTCCTCGGCCAGCACCGCGGCGACGACCACGGCACGGAGAGTGGCGGCATCGGGTTGGCCCCGGGCCAGATCGGGACGGCGCTCGAGGAACTGGGTATCGATCTCGCCGCGGGCGAACGCGGCATCGGCGAGCAGGCGGCGATGGAAGGGGAGCGAGGTCGCCACACCGGCGACGACGAGCTCGTCGAGCGCCCGCCGCATCCGGCGGATCGCCTCGTCACGGGTCCCGCCCCAGGCGATGAGCTTGCCGAGGAGGGAGTCGTAGAAGAGCGTCACCTCGTCGCCCAGCTCGTAACCGCCGTCCCAGCGGATTCCCGGTCCGCTCGGGATCCGCAGATAGGCGATGCGGCCGTTGCCGGGAAGGAATCCGTTGGCGGGATCTTCACTGGTGATGCGGCACTCGACGGCCCAGCCGCGGGGGACCAGTGCGCGATCGGGGACCCGCATCGGCTGCCCCTGGGCAATCCGCAACTGCTCCCGCACCAGGTCCACATCGTAAACCAGTTCGGTGACCGGATGCTCCACCTGGATCCGGGTGTTCATCTCCAGGAAGTAGAACGAGCCATCGGCGGCAAGGAGGAACTCGATGGTGCCCGCACCGCGATAGTCGACCGCGGCGGCGGCGGCGACCGCCGCACCGCCGAGTTCGCGGCGGAGCTCCGGGGTCACCGCCACCGAGGGACTCTCCTCCACCAGCTTCTGGTAGCGGCGCTGAATGGAGCACTCGCGCTCACCGAGGTGGATCACCCGCTCGGCGTCGGCGAGGATCTGGACCTCGATGTGGCGACCCCGTTCGACATAGCGCTCGAGATAGACCCGCCCGTCGCCGAAGGCCTTCTCCGCCTCCGACGCCGCCGAGGCGAGGGCGCCCGCCAGCGCATTCGCATCCCGGACGATGCGCATCCCGCGCCCTCCGCCCCCGGCCGATGCCTTGACGACGAGCGGGAAGCCGACCTTCGCCGCGGCAGCGGCGGCGGCCTTGAGATCAGCGGCATCGATCTCAGCACCGGGCACGACCGGGACCCCGGCGGCGGCCATCCGCTTGCGGGCTTCCGTCTTGTCCCCCATCGCGCGGATGGCGGCGGCGGGCGGGCCGACGAAGATGAGTCCCGCCTCGTGCAGCGCCTCGGCGAACGCGGCGCGCTCGGCGAGGAAGCCGTACCCCGGATGGACCAGCGTGGCGCCGGTGGAGCGCGCCGCCTCGATCAGCCGGTCGATCCGCAGATAGCTCTCGGATGGCGCCGCCGGCCCGAGGCGGACCGCAAAGTCGGCGGCGCGGACGTGGGCCGCCAGGCGATCAGGGTCGGAGTAGACCGCGACCGCTTCCAGTCCTTCATCGTGACAGGCACGGATAACGCGCAGCGCGATCTCGCCGCGGTTGGCTACGAGAACCCGGGTCATGGAAGGAAGCGGCGAAGGGCGTGGGGAGAGCGGGACCTGCGGTCAGCCGGCCGGCGGTGGTGGATCAACGGCAGACGTCGTCGGGCCGGTCGGCCACCTGGCTGAACGCGCTCCGGCAGAGCGCGGGGTTCCGCCGCGCGGCGGCGGCGTAGCTGCGGAGCACATCCGCGAGCCAGACCGAGCGGCTGGCCCGCGTCGTCGCCAGCAATGCCGTGAAGGTCAGGAAATCGCTGGTCACCGCGGTGTCGGTCCCGATCACCCGCACCAGGCGAACGACGGCCCCGGACGCGATCGGGATGGCGGCGCTGTCGGCGAGGGGGGTGGCGCAGATCGGACGATGGACCGCAGCCCCGGCCATCGCCGCCCGGACCCCGAGCGCCGAGTCGACGCCGAGGGTGCGGGCGACACTGGCGCGGTAGCGCGCATCGATCGCGTAGAGGCGCGGAATGACCGGAAGCAGGTCGACCCGATGGTGGCCATCGAGGATCGCCGACCAGACGGCGAAGTTCTCCAGGTCGCTCCCGGTGAGCATCACGCCGCGCGCCGGACAGGAGTTGACCAGGTTCTGCCCCAGCTCGGTGATAAGATCGGGGAGCGCCGCGGGATCGGTCGAGGTCCAGTCGGCCCGGGTGATCTCCCACCCCGAGTCCTCCACCACCAGCAGCGCGCGCGCCATCTCGGCCTGGCCCCGCAACACGGGACCGGAGTCGACCTGCAGACGCACCGCCTGGTCGAACGCTGTGGTGGCGAAATCGAGCACGACGGTACCGCTCGGATCGCCGGCGTGGCCGCGGGAGTGCCAGTCGCGAGCGTCGAGAAGGTAGAAGCGGCCGAGGGCGAGCCAGGCGCGGCCATCATCGGGGGCGGTCGCGAGGTACTTGCCGAGGTACTCGGTGGCGGCGTTCCGCTCTCCGGCGCGGTCCATCTCCACCGCCCGCGGGGCCACAATGGGGTCGATCGCGCCCTGGGCCACGGCGGTGGAGGCGACCGCGCACGCCAAGCTGCCGGCAAGCACGAAGGCCCGCCGGGAAGCGACTGCACGAGGGAGCGACAGAGGTGTCATCGTAGGCCGTCTATTCTATCCGGGTTCCCGGGCCTCGGCCAGTCCCGAGTCCTTACAGCGGCATGCACCCATGTTTCCGCGCCGGGCTCCGGTCCCGCTTGGTCGCGAGGGCGCGGAGCCCCTCGATCAATCGCGGCCGGGTGTCCCGGGGGTCGATCACGTCATCCACATAGCCCCGCGCCGCCGCCTGGTACGGGTTGGCAAACTTGCCGGTGTATTCGTCGGCCAGCTTCTGCGCCTCGGCCACCGGATCCTCGGCCTTCGCGATCCGATCCTTATAGAGGATCTCGACGGCTCCCTTGGGGCCCATCACCGCGATCTCGGCGGTGGGCCAGGCCAGGTTCAAGTCCCCCCGGATGTGCTTCGAGCTCATCACGTCGTAGGCCCCGCCGTACGCCTTCCGGGTGATCACGGTCAACTTCGGTACCGTCGCCTCGCAGTAGGCATAGAGCAGCTTGGCCCCGTGGCGGATAATGCCGCCGTGCTCCTGGGCCACCCCGGGGAGGAAACCGGGAACGTCTTCAAAGGTGACGAGTGGGATGTTGAAGGCATCACAGAAACGGATGAACCGGGCGCCCTTGACCGACGCGTTGATGTCGAGCACACCGGCGAGGACCGCGGGCTGGTTGGCCACGATCCCGACCGAGCGTCCGCCCAGCCGCGCGAAGCCGCACAGGATGTTCCCGGCATATTCGCCGTGGATCTCGTAGAAGCCGCCGTCATCCACCACCCGGCGGATGACCTCGTGCATATCGTAGGGCTTGGCGGCGCTGTCGGGGATCAGATCGAGGAGCGCCTCGTCCCGGCGGTCGATCGAATCGGCGGTCGCGACGACGGGGGGTTCATCGAGGTTGTTGCTCGGCAGATAGGAAACGAGGGTCCGGAGCGCCAGGAGACACTCGGGCTCCGAATCGTACACCAGGTGCGCCACCCCGCTGGTGCCGGCGTGCACGTCGGCGCCGCCCAGCTGATCGAACGAGACATCCTCGTGCGTCACCGTCTTCACCACGTTGGGCCCGGTGACGAACATGTAGCTCACGCCGCGGACCATCGCGACGAAATCGGTGATCGCCGGCGAATACACCGCCCCGCCGGCGCAGGGACCGAGAATGGCGGAGATCTGCGGCACGACGCCGGAGGCGAGCGTATTCCGGAGGAAGATGTCGGCGTAGCCGCCGAGGGAGACGACCCCTTCCTGGATCCGCGCGCCGCCGGAGTCGTTCAAGCCGATGATCGGAGCGCCGTTGCGGACGGCGAGATCCATCACCTTGCAGATCTTCTGGGCGTGGGTCTCGGAGAGGGAGCCGCCGAAGACGGTAAAATCCTGGGAGAAGACGTAGACCAGCCGGCCATCGATCCGGCCGTGGCCGGTGACGACGCCATCGCCGGGATACTGCTGGTCGGCGAGGCCGAAATCGGTGGCGCGGTGGGTGACAAAGCGGTCGGTCTCGATGAAGGAGCCGGGATCGAGGAGGAGATCGAGCCGCTCCCGGGCGGTCAGCTTCCCCTTCTTGTGCTGCTGGGCGACGCGCTCCGGTCCTCCGCCCTGCTCGGCCTGAGCCTGGCGGGCGTGAAGTTGGTCGAGGAGTTCTCGGGGTGTGGGCATGGTCAGCCAATAATGGGCGTCTGGCCCGGACTCGACAACTGCCTCACCACAACTGCTTCACCACGGAGGCACGGAGAGCACGGAGTAGGGCCACGGAGAACCACCAGTTGTTGTGGGTGACCAGGGAGGCCCTCTGGACGTGACCGGAGCCTCACCACAGAGGCCGGGAGCACGGCCACGGAGAACCACCAGTTGTCGCGGGTGACCGGGGACGCCCCGCGGACGTGGCCGGAGTCTCACCACGGAGGCACGGAGAGCACGGAGCAGGGCCACGGAGAACCACCAGTTGTTGCGGGTGGCCGGGGACGCCCCGCGGACGTGACCGGAGCCTCACCACAGAGGCCGGGAGCACGGCCATGGAGAACCACCAGTTGTTGCGGGTGGCCGGAGCCTCACCACGGAGACACGGAGGGCACGGAGCACGGCCATGGAGAAACACGAATTGTTGTGGGTCGCCGGGGAGGCCCCGTGAACGTGGCCCGAGCCTCGCCGTGCGACCACCGTGCAACAGTGCTCCGTGAACCTCCGGGTGCTCCGTGCCTCCGTGGTGGGGCAGTTCCGGGGCCGGTCGTGCTGCCGGCTAGTGCAGGAGGCGTTTCAGCCCGTCCTTGAGCACCGGGACATTGAAGTTGATGATCAGTCCCGCCTGGTATCCGCCAAGCTTCAGATAGGTCAACACTTGCGCTTGATGGATGTCGAGCACCTTCTGCACCGACTTCAGTTCGACGACGAGCACGTCCTCCACCAGCATATCTATGCGATACCCCGGCGCAAGTGATTGCCCACGATAGTTGACCGCGATCGGCACCTCCATCCGGTGGTCGATTCCTCGTCCGGTAAGTTCCCAGCTTAAACATTGCCGGTACGCGCTTTCGAGTAGACCAGGGCCGAGCGCACGGTGCACTTGAATGGCGGCGCCGATCACACGATCAGATATCGCCGTGGTCGAATGAGCGAGTAATCCCATCTTGTCCTCGGATGTTGATCGCGGGAGAACCCTATCACCCGAGGCAGGAAGGAGGTAACCCGAACGCCGCTAGGCTGGACCAAACAAACGCACTCCGTGCCGTGCTCCGTATCTTCCGTGCCTCCGTGGTGTTGTAGTTCTGGTCACGGCCGGTGACCGAGGCCAACAACAAAACCCCGGCCAGATGACCGGGGCTTCGTGCGCTGCGGGACCGCCGGAGGGTTACTCCCCTTCGGTGGCCTTGAAGTCGATCTTGGCGGGCGGGATGATCGGCTCGTCGGGATAGCCGATGACCGCCAGAACGATCCGGTGATGGATCGGATCGACCTCGAGCACGTTCAAGTCGACGACCTGGCCTTCCTTGACCGCCTCTTCCGGCTTGTCGGTTTCCGGGATGCCGAGCTGCGACATCGGGACGAAGCCCTCAAGGTCCTCGCCGAGGTCCACGACCACGCCCTTGTCCATCAGGCGGAGTACGCGGCCCCGGAGTTCGCGGCCGATGGGATAGCTCTCGCCGATCTTGAGCCACGGATCTTCCTGCGCCTGCTTCAGGCCGAGAGATATCCGCTTGTTGTCGGAATCGATGTTCAGGATGACGACGTCAACGGTGTCGCCCTTCTTGACCACCTCGGAAGGATGCTGCACCCGCTTGGTCCAGGACATGTCGGAGATATGGACCAGGCCGTCGATGCCGGGCTCGATCTCGACGAAGGCGCCGAAGCTGGTGAGGTTCCGGACCTTGCCGGTGATGCGGGTGCCGCCGGGGTACTTCAGCGGCAGCGCCACCCACGGATCCTGCTCAGTCTGCTTCATGCCCAGCGAGATCTTCTCCTCCGACTCGTCGACCTTGAGCACGACCGCGTCGATGGTCTCGCCGATGCTGACGATCTTCGACGGATGGCGCACGTTCCGGGTCCAGCTCATCTCGGAGATGTGGACCAGGCCCTCGATGCCCGGCTCGAGCTCGACGAAGGCACCGTAGTTGGTGATCGAGACGACCTTGCCCTGGACCCGGGTGCCGACCGGGTACTTGGCGGCGACGTTCTGCCACGGATAGAGCTGCAGCTGCTTCATGCCGAGGCTGATCCGCTCGCGCTGCCAGTCGATGTCCAGGATCTTGACCTCGACCTCCTTGCCGATCTGCACCACTTCGGTCGGATGCGACACCCGGCCGTAGGACATGTCGGTGATGTGCAGCAGGCCGTCCACGCCGCCGAGATCGATGAAGGCGCCGAAGTCGGTGATGTTCTTGACGATGCCCTTCCGCAGCTGGCCGACCTCGAGCTCCTTCATCAGGTGCTCGCGCTTGTGGGCCCGTTCGTGCTCCAGGATCACCCGGCGGCTGACGACGATGTTCCGCCGGCGCTTGTTGAGCTTGATGATCTTGAACTCGTAGGTCTGGCCCAGAAGCTCGTCGATATTCGGCACCCGGCGGAGCGCGATCTGGCTCCCCGGCAGGAATGCGTCGACGCCCATCAGGTTCACGACCACGCCGCCCTTGATCTTCTTGACCAGGGTGCCCTCCACCGGCTGATCGCTCTCGTGCGCCTGGCGGATCTTCTCCCAGACGCGCATGAAGTCGGCCTTCTTCTTGGAGAGGACGACCGCCCCCTCCGCATCCTCGAGGTGCTCGAGGAAGACCTCGACCTCTTCGCCGACCTGCGGGAGTTCCTTGAACTCATCGAGGGCGACGGACCCCTCGGACTTGAAGCCGACGTCGAGGATGACGGCGTTCTCGGTGATGCGCAGCACCTTCGACTTGACGATCTCACCCTCGGCGATCTGCGACATCGTGCCCTCGTACATCGAGAGCATCTGTTCGTACTCTTCGTCGGAATATTCCTCGTCATAGAGGTCATTCCGGACGCGGAGGCCGGTCGGGGAGGCGAAGTGCGCCTTCTTCGGATTGGAATCGAGGAGTTCGGGCACGGTGGGGATCCAGACGCATTCCGCGGCGAGTGCCGCCGGCGTGCGGGCTAAGGGGGAAAACCCCATCCGCAGGCCGAAGTGCCCGTGGCGGGGAGTCGGAGAAGATGGCGGGGCGGACCGCCGATTTCAAGCCCCGGAGCAGGACGACCTAGAAGTCGTTTCAAAACCTGCCCGAGGTGCCCCGGAATGCTGGATTTGCGGCCTCGCGAATGGCCAGCCACAGGTTTTCAAGCCACTGCGAGAACTACGGACCACGGAGGCACGGAGGACAGGGAAGGTCACGGAGAGCCACAAGTCTGTAGGCAAGACCGACCAAGGCCTGCGCACCATCGCGGAACTTTCCCGGCCACCCACATCACCGTTGTCCTCCGTGCTTTCTCCGTGATCTCCGTGCCTCCGTGGTGAGCTTTTGAAACCACTCCTAGACGATCCCGCGCCGCCGGGCCTGCCCCACGATCCAGCTGACCTGCTCCGCCAGGGTCATCCCGGTGGTATCGAGCACCAGCGCATCCGGCGCCCGCTTGAGCGGGGCCACCGCCCGGGTCGAATCGGCCCGGTCCCGTGCCGCCAGTACCGCCGCCTCCCGGGCCAGCGCCGCCTCGTCCGCTCCCTGCCCCCGCTGGGTCAGGCGCCGACGGGCCCGCTCCTCCGGCGTGGCGGTGAGGAAGACCTTGAGCCCCGCCTCCGGAAAGACGATGGTCCCGATGTCGCGGCCATCGACCACGGCGACCGGCCCGGCGGCCACTACCCCACGCAGCCGCGCGTTCACCCAGTCGCGAAGCGGGGCCACCGCCGAGACCGGCGACACCGCCCGGGTGACCGCCGGGGTCCGGATCCGCTCTTCGGCCGGCAGCCCATCGAGCCAGGCGATGAAGCTGACGCCATCGGACCGGAGCTCGAACCCCCGGTGCTCCGCCGCCGCAATTACCGCCCCCGGCGCAACATCCTCGACCGCTCCGCCCTCCCGCTCCGCCGCCAACTCCAGCGCGATCAGCGCGAGGCCGCGATACAGGGCTCCGCTATCGAGGTGCGCCACACCGAGCGCCTCGGCTACCCCGCGAGCGGTGCTCGATTTCCCGGAAGCGGCGGGTCCGTCGATGGCGATCACCCGTGTCATCTACTTCCTCCCGATCGCGCGCAAGGTCTTTCCGAAATCGGGGAAGCTCACCCCGGCGCAGGCCATGTCGTCGACTCGCACCTCGGCGCCGGGCAAGGTACCCAGCACCGCGAAGGCCATCGCGATCCGGTGATCGCCGGCACTGCGTACCCGGCCGCGGGGAGGGCGCGCAGTCCCCGTCACCCGCAGCTCGTTGGCTCCCGCCTCGGCGGCGACACCCACCGCGCGGAGATTTTCCGCCAGCAGGCCGAGACGGTCGCTCTCCTTGACCCGAAGCTCGCCGACCTCGCGAAAGAGGGTCGTCCCCTCGGCTCGGCTCGCGAGGATGGCGAGGATCGGAACTTCGTCGATGAGCCCGGGAATCTCCGCGGGTTCGACCGTCGTGGCGCGAAGCCCCGCGGGACCCACGAGGAGATCACCGACCGGCTCGCCGAACTCGGCCGTGATCCGTTCGGTGCGGATCGAAGCCCCCATCCGCGCCAGGACATCGAGGAAGGCGGTGCGGGTCGGGTTCAGGCCGACGCCGGTGATGGCGAGCTCCCCGCCCTCGGCGAGAAGAGCCGCGCCGACCAGGAACGCCGCGGACGAGGGATCGCCGGGGATCTGGAGCTCAAACGGCGCGAGGCGAGCCGTCGGGGCAAAGCTGATCCAGCTGTCGTCGCCTTCGTCGACGGCGTAGCCGAAGGCGCGGAGCATCCGTTCCGTGTGATCGCGCGAGCGTCCCGCCGGCTCCCGGACGCGCACCGGCACCTGCGCCGCGACACCGGCGAGGAGCAACGCACTCTTGAGCTGCGCGCTCGAGACCGGCAGCTCGTACTCAAGTTCCCGCAGCGATCCCCCCCGCACCGCGAGCGGAAGACCATCCCGTCCGGCGAGTTCCTCGAACTTGGCGCCCATCAGGCCGAGCGGATGGGTGACGCGGCGCATCGGACGGCGGCGGAGTGAGGGATCTCCGGTGAGCTCGACTCGGAACCGGTGGCCGGCCAGGAGCCCGAGGAGGAGACGCGTCGTCGTGCCCGAATTGCCGCAATCGAGCCGGCGTGCCGGCCGGCGGAACCGGCGCCTCCCTTCGATCCGCACGACGGCACCGGGGGTCAGCGGCGAGATCGTGGCACCGAGCGCCCGGAGAACCCGAGCCGAGGAGCGGGCGTCGAAAGCGGTGAGCGCGCCGCCGATCCAGCTGGTCCCCCCGGCGAGGGAGGCCAGGAGGAGCGCGCGGTGGGTGATGCTCTTGTCGCCCGGAACCCGGACGCTGCCTGCCACGTGCATTGGCCTGTCGCTTGCCGCCGAAGGGGCGTAATTTCCCCCGGCAATGAAGTTCCGTTCCCGTTGACCCCGGCGTTCCGTGCCCCCAGACGACGAGACTCCGCCTCGGAC
>JBIOIC010000058.1:0-10778 GCA_044449625.1 Gemmatimonadales bacterium
AGCTCGGGGTGGAACTGGCAGCCGAGGAACCAGGGATGGTCCGGGAGCTCGATCACCTCGACCAGGCCTCCGTCGGGTGACTGCCCCGAGAGCCGCAGCCCGAACTCGGCCAGGACATCACGATAGGCGTTGTTGACCTCCCACCGGTGCCGGTGCCGCTCGCTGATCTCGTGGGTGCCATACGCCTGCGCGGCGCGGGAGCCGGGCCGCAACTTGGCCGCGTAGGCGCCCAGACGCATCGTGCCGCCCATGTCCTTGACGTCGCGCTGGCTCTGGAGGAGTGCGATCACCGGCGATTCGCACTCCGGCTCGAACTCCGTGCTCGTGGTATTGGCCATCCCGCAGACGTTCCGGGCAAACTCGATGATCGCCACCTGGAGTCCGAGGCAGATCCCGAAAAACGGGAGTTGGTGCTCCCGGGCCCAGCGGATCGCCTCGATCATGCCGTCCACGCCGCGCACGCCGAACCCGCCCGGCACCAGGAGCCCGTCCATTCCCGCGAGCAGCTCGCCAGCGGTCTTCTGGTCGGTGAAGGCGTCACTCGAGAGCCACGCGATCTCCACCCCGACCGCGTTGGCGATCCCGCCGTGGATGAGCGCCTCGTGGACCGACTTATAGGCATCATGGAGGTCGGTGTACTTCCCGACCACCGCGATCCGCACCGTCGACTTGGGCGCGAGGATCGTCTCCATCATCACGCGCCAAGGCCCGAGGTCGGGCGCCTTGGTCTCCAGCCGGAGCCGCTCGCAGACGACCTGGTCAAAGCCCTGTTCGCTGAAGCGGAGCGGGATTTCGTAAATGGAACGGACGTCGGGACTCTCGATGACGCAACCGAAGTCCACGTTGCAGAAGAGGGCGATCTTGCGCTTGATGTCCGGCGCCAGGGGCCGTTCACTCCGGCAGACGAGGATGTCGGGCTGGATGCCGAGCTGCATCAGCTCCCGGACCGAGTGCTGGGTCGGCTTGGTCTTCACTTCACCGGCGGCCGCGATGTAGGGGACCAGCGTCAGGTGCACGAAGAGCGCGTTGTCGCGCCCGACCTCCTGGCGGAATTGCCGGATGGCCTCGAGGAACGGCTGCGATTCAATGTCGCCGACCGTGCCGCCGATCTCGGTGATCACCACATCGACGCCGGGGGCGGGACGCCGGATGGCGCTCTTGATCTCATCGGTGATGTGCGGGATCACCTGGACCGTGGAGCCGAGGTACTCGCCCCGGCGCTCCCGGCCGATGACGGTCTGGTAGATACGGCCGGTGGTGATGTTGTTCTGCTGCGAGAGCGACCGGTCGATGAACCGTTCGTAGTGTCCCAGATCGAGGTCGGTCTCCGCCCCGTCATCGGTCACGAAGACTTCGCCGTGCTGGAACGGCGACATCGTTCCCGGGTCGACATTGATGTAGGGGTCGAATTTCTGCATCGTGACGCTCAGGCCTCGCTCCACCAGGAGGCGTCCGAGCGAAGCGGCGGCGATCCCCTTCCCGAGGGAAGAGACGACGCCGCCGGTCACGAAGATGTATTTGGTGGTCTGGGAACCCGCCGTCATCGCGTCACCCTCGTTGAGATCGCCAGTACGTCTCCGCCCGCCGGAGATCCTCTGGCGTGTCAATGCCGGGAAGCGCCGGCTCCGACAGCCGCGCCACCCCGATCGTGAGTCCGTGTTCCAGCGCCCGCAGTTGTTCCAGCTTCTCCGCCTCTTCCGCTCGCGTCGGCGCCAGGCGCACCCAGCGCTCCAAGGCCCCGCGGGTCCAGACGTACAGGCCGATGTGCTGCCAATAGAGCCCATCCGCGCTCGCCTGCGGATCCCGCCGGAAGGGGATCGGCGCGCGGGAGAAGTAGAGCGCCCGGCCCCGTACATCCATGACCACCTTCACCCGTGACGGATCACCGGCCTGCGCGGGATCGAGCGGGGCCGCCGCGGTCCCCACGTCATCGCCATCTCGAACCCGCGCCACCGCCCCCTCCAGCGCCGCAGCGCTCAGAAAGGGTTCATCGCCCTGCAGATTCACGATGACATCGAACTCGCGGTATTCCGGTCGCGCCGCCACCTCGGCTACCCGGTCCGAGCCCGAGGGATGATCGGCCCGGGTCAGCACCGCGGGCACCCCGGTCCGCGCGACAACTTCCGCGACCATCGGAGAGTCGGTTGCGACGACCAGGGCGTCGATGATGGCCAGCGCGCGCACTCGTTCCACCACCCGGGTCACCAGAGGCTCACCGGCCAGAAGCTGCAGCGGTTTGTTGGGGAGTCGGGTCGAGCCGAGTCGGGCGGGAATGACACCCAAGAGGCGCATCACAAAGTATACGCCGGTCGGGCCCCTGTGTCAAAAGTTGTGCCGTGAAGACCAGGCAGGCCGGCCGCGGAGCTAAGAGGTTGCTCTATGGCTACTTATGGAGCTAGCGCCGGCCTGATCCGGCGGCCATCCCAGCCAGCGCCAGGAAGTTGGCCAGAATCCGCCTGCCGTGGTCCGTTGCGATCGATTCCGGGTGGAACTGTACCCCCCAGACCCGGTGCTCCCGGTGCCGGAGTCCCATGATCTCCGCCCCTGTCGGGCGGTCGGCCGACCAAGCGGTGACCGCAAGTTCGGCAGGCAAGCGCTCCGGACTCACGATCAGCGAGTGATACCGCATCACGGTGAGCGGCGTGGGCACCTCGTCGAACAAGTCCCGGCCATCGTGCGCCACCGGGGTCGTCTTGCCATGCATCAGCCGATCGGCGCGCACCACCCGCCCGCCGAACGCCTCTCCGATCGCCTGGTGTCCCAGGCAGACGCCCAGGATCGGGATCCGGCCCGCCGCGCGGCGGATCAAGGGAATCGCGATGCCGGCCTCCGCCGGGGTGCAGGGCCCCGGTGAGATGAGGATCGCCTCCGGCGCAAGCGCGAGCGCCTCCTCCACGCTGAGCTGGTCGTTCCGGCGGACCACCGGTTCGACTCCAAGCTCTCCGGCGTACTGCACCAGATTCCAAGTAAAGCTGTCGTAGTTATCGAGGACGAGGAGCATGAGACGAGTGAGGTAACGGAATCAGGGCTTCGGGGATGGTGCGGCCTTGGCCGGCGGCTTCGGGCCGGCGGGTGGATCGGGACGGGTCGGCGAGTACACCGTGCCACCGGAGCGCCTGCCATACCGCGCTTGCACCTCCCGGCGAATGCTGTCCCCCATCCGGCGGCTCGCCGTGGCCATTGAATCCGCGGCGGTACGGATGCTGTCGTCGTTGACCGTGATCCGGACAGCACCATGATCGTTCGCGTTCTGGAAATCGGCGATGTCCTGCTCGCTCAGGACGATCGGACGGCTGAGGTCCTCGTCGCCTTCGCTGTCGACGAACTGTACGTCGCCGAACTCGCGCATCCCCGGCGGGATGGAGTCGACGCAGGCGAAGGTGGTGTGCTCGTTGATCCGGGAAGCATCCGTAAGCGTGAAGAAGCATTCGTCGAAGCGATCGGAGTCCACGGAATCATCCAGCCGCGTGACGAGGCGGAACCCGGTGACATGCTTCGGAGCATCCCGATGGATCTGGAGCGTGCGGAGATTCCCGATCGGACGGCCGGCGATCGAGAACGGAACGAATCCCAGCAGCGGGATGTTCACGTCACCGGTCCCATGGACCAGCTGATTCACGCCGCCGGTGACTTTCCGGAACGCGAAGATGGCGACAAGGCCGAGCGCGAAGATGCCGAGCGCCCCGGCCACGATCTTGATCCAGTAGGTCCGCATCCGCCCTCCCGAAAGCATCGCCATGTTCCAGTTCGTGACGAATCCTAATGGGGGAAGGTTTCAGCGGCTATGCGTCACCGTGGCGCAAGGGTCGTCACAATGATGCCCTTCTCCCCATCCCCGACTGAGGCCACCACGCCACCGGCACGGCCGGAACCGGTGAAGAGCGGCGGACCGGCGGCGTCGCGTGTGGAAATGGACAGAGCCCAGGCGCTGTTGGCGATGGTGACCACCTCGAGCCCTGCCCTGACGGCCCGGACCGCGATTCTGGCAGCTGGAGGAATCTGGGTGCTCAACACCGTGCCGCTGACGCCGAGCGACAGACTGCAGCGGTTACCCTCGCAGGACTGCTGCGCGTGGAGTCGGGAAGGAAGGATCATCAATGCGACGACTACCAAGAGCTTCCAAAGCATGTGCCCTCCAGGGCCGGGAGTTATCTGGCCCTACCAAAGGCACATATCGTTCCATATTATAAACACCATAAACCGTTTATTTACATATAGTTAGAATTATGAGAAGTGTATAATAATTATACAATGTCGACTAATTACTATACAGTACGAGCCGATCTGAGCCTTCGGAGCTGACGCTCGTGGTGGGCCAAATGATCCCCCAAGAAGACTACAGTTTGGCTTGCCGAGAACCAACCGGCCAACGGATGCCGGACCACCATCCCGTCGCCCCAACGCCTTCCCCGGTCCCCCAGCAGCGTCCGAAGCCGAGCCTGGGCCGCTCGCCAGCGATCGGCCAGAACGTTGAACGGCACGTCCTCGACGGGCACGACGCGAGCAATAGGGGCTCGGACTCGGATCCGGCTCCGGAGGACCACGCGCAGTATTTCGAATCGCCACCAACTTGGCCGCCGATCTGCCGGCACCGGGATCGGACACCGCTCAAGGCCCAGGACGATCCCCTCGTGGACCAAGACGAGATGATGGATCACCTGCCGGGCATTCCAGGCGGCCGGGGCGGGCCGGAACTCCTGGTTTGCCTCAGGCCAAGCGGCCACATCGGCGATCAGGCCGGCCATCTGGCGATCAATCAAGGCAACCCCGATCCGGAGCGCCGCGCGCATACGACTCCCATCGGTCGAGTGGACAGGTAAATTAGCCTGATGGCCTCCCCACTCCAGCCACCCACTACGGCAGAATACCGCATCCCCGGACGCGACGGCACGGCACCGCTCACGCTTAACGAGGAAAAAGCCGCCCGCAGCTTTGTCCTCCGCCTGGGCCGAGCGCTGCACACCGTCGGGTACGCGGCGCCGCGCATCGAGACGCTGATGGAGCGCGCCTCCGAGCGGCTCGGCCTCACCGGCCAGTTCTTCGCGACCCCCACCAGCATCTTTGCCGCCTTCGGGGTTCAGGACGACCAGCGCACCTTCCTGATGCGGGTGGGTGCCGCGGATGACGACCTGGGCAAACTGGCCGATTTCGACGACGTGGCCGGGCGAGTGCTCAAGGGGGCGCTGACCCCGGATGAAGGATCGGCCCGGATCGACGCGATCATCGCCTCTCCTCCGCGATACAGTGACCTCGTCACCGTGATTGCATTCGGCCTCCTCTCGGCCTGCGCCGCCCGCTTCCTCGGCGGGGGTGAGCTCGAGGTCGGCGTCTCCGCCATCATCGGGCTCCTGGTCGGCCTCCTCAATACGCTGGCCATCCGGGTCTCCGCCCTCAGCCGAGTCTTCCCGGTGGCGGCGGCGTTCGTGGCGTCGATGCTGGCGGTGCTCGCGGGGCGGGTACTTCCGGGAGTGACAGTATACAGCGTGACGCTGGCGGGGCTCATCGTCCTCATCCCCGGCTTCACCCTCACGACCGCGATGACGGAGCTGGCGACCCGGCACCTGATCGCAGGGATCGCCCGACTCTCCGGCGCGGCAATGCTCTTCCTGAGCATCGCCTTCGGCGTGGCGCTCGGCGCCAAGGCGGCGAGCTATCTGGCCGGTCCCCTCCATCCGGCCGTCGCGACCCCGCTCCCGGGGTGGACCGTGCTGGCGGCACTCGTCCTTGCCCCGCTTGCCTTCACCGTGCTGCTCCGGGCCAATCCGCGCGACACCGGCTGGATACTGCTGACCGGGATCGCGACCTACTACGGCGGGGTGCTGGGGGCGGCGATCCTGGGCCCGGAGGTCGGCGCCTTCGTCGGGGCGCTCTCCGCCGGGCTCGCGAGCAACTTCACGCTTGGCTGAGCGACCGGCCCAGTTCGGTGACACTGGTGCCGAGCGTGCTGCTGCTGGTCCCGGGGAGCGTCGGCTTCCGGGGACTTGCGTCACTGCTGGACCGACAGGTGATCGTGGGGGTAGAGACCGCCTTCCGGATGCTGCTGATCGCTTCGGCGCTGGTGGCGGGTCTTCTGGTGGCGTCGGTGGCGGGGCCGCAGCGGCGGCGGTACCGGCGGGATGCGTTCGCGAGCTAGGTGAATTCTTTTCAACAATCTCAGCGGGAGGCCGGTATGCAACCGTTCACCAGGACTGTCACGGGGGCCGGTCTGGCACTCGGGGTCACGGCCGCGGCCTGGACCGTCGCCTGCGCGCCAAAGGTGGCCGCAGTCGTCGATCATTGCGCGGCGCGGCTCACCACCTTCGACACACTCGACTTCGCGGTGTACAGCGGACAAAAGTGGGACCGGTTTACTGAGAGCCATTCGCCGGACATCGTGGTAACGTGGCCCGATGGGCACGAGACCAAGGGGCTGCCGCAGCACATCGCCGACCTCAAGGCTCAGTTCGTTTACGCTCCCGACACCAGGATCGCGGAACACCCGATCCGCATCTGTTCCGGCGACTGGACCTCAGTGACCGGGGTGATGACCGGCACCTTCTCCCAGCCGATGCCAGTGGCGGGTGGCAAGTCGATTCCGCCCACCGGAAAGGCGTTCAAGCTTCCGATGGCCACGATCGGTCATTGGAATGGGAGCACGATGGACCACGAGTGGCTCTTCTGGGACAACCACACCTTCATGCAGCAGATCGGACTGGCGCAGTAGGCAAAGATTATCACCTTCGCGGATGGTACTGCCGGTGGACCGACCGCAAGTATTCTCGGTCCACGTGGGTGTAGATCTGGGTGGTGGAGAGATCGGCGTGGCCGAGCATCTCCTGCACCGCCCTGAGATCGGCCCCGCCTTCGAGGAGATGGGTCGCAAAGGAGTGGCGGAGCGTGTGGGGTGTCACCCGCTTGGTGATCCCGGCGCGTGCCGCCGCTTTTTTCACGATTCCCCAGGCACCGACACGGGAGAGGGGCCCGCCCCGGACGTTCAGCAGGAGCCGGTTCTTGGACTCTCCCTTGTCGAGTGCCGGTCGATATTGATTGATGTACACCAGCACCAGCCCGACGATGCTGCGGCCCACGGGGACGACCCGCTCCTTGGATCCCTTTCCGAAGACCCGAATCAGGTGATCATCCGACCTGAGGTCGGGAATGGTGAGTCCGCAGAGCTCCGACACCCGCAGCCCCGCCCCGTACGCGAGCTCGAGCAGCGCCCGATCCCGCCAGGCCAGCGCATCGGTCTCCTTGAAGCCGCCGAGCAGGGCCATCACCTCCTCGACGGATAAGACGTCCGGAAGCTTCCGTCCCCGCTTGGGGGCCTCGAGCCGGTCGCTCGGATCGGCCGCGAGCATCCCTTCGCCGATCGTAAACCGGAAATAGGTCCGTACCGCGGAGATATGGCGGCGGATCGTGGCGGGGCCGAGGCCCAGATCCTTAAGCTGGAAGACGAAGTCGCGGAGCAGTTTGGGATTCAATTTGTCGGGCGACTCGATCCCGCGGGAATCGGCGAAGTCAATCAGGTGCCGCAGGTCACGGAGGTACGCCTCGACCGTGTGCCGCGACGAGCCGGCTTCCAGGGAGAGGTGATCGCGGAACCCCTCCAGCAGGAAGCACCGTTCCAGTTCGTCCCGCGTCACGCCGGCGGATCCTCGGGCAGCACCGTCCCGAGCACCCGGTCCACCACCACGCCTGCCACCGGCGGACCACTCCGCTGCCGGCTCCGACGCCAGATCCAGAGGGCAATCACGACGATCGCCACCCCGCCCCCGATGGCCAGCGCCCGATTGACGGTATCGAGGATGGCAATCAGATAGTCCCACTGCGCACCGAGGAGCACACCGGCGATGGTGATTGCGCCATACCAGAGGGCCGATGCGGCGACGATGGGGATCAGGGCGCGCCGGGGTGAGAGCCCCACGAGTCCAGTAAATGGAGGGACGATCGCACGGACACCCGGCAGGAGCCGGCAGAGGAAGATCGCGGGGAGTCCCCACCGGAGGTATTCCCGTTCGACCAGCGCGAACACTGCAGGCGGCAGGAGACGGCGCCCGATCCTGCTGGCGGAGAACCGGGGCCCCAATCGGCGCGCGGCGGCGTAAACCGCCGCCGCACTCCCCACGTTCCCGATGATGGTGACGGCGAAGACGACCCAGGCGCTGGTGACACCCCGATACGAGAGGAAGGCACCGAGTGCGACGGCGGTATCAGCCGGGACGGGGGGAAAGATGTTCTCGGTGGCGGCCAGGAGGGCGAGCAGGCCGTAGACGGCGACGGGGGGAAGTCCCGCGAGCCAGGCGAGCACTCCGTGGATCAGGTGTGACGCTCCAGGGTGGCGACGGCGATCACGGCGATTCCCTCCTCCCGCCCCACAAACCCCATTCCCTCATTGGTCTTGGCCTTGAGCCCGATCAGGTCGGCGGCAACGCCGAGCGCCTGGCCGAGCCGCTCCGACATCGCGCGAAGGTACGGGCCGAGCTTCGGGCGCTCACAGATCACGGTGACGTCACCCTGAGCAAAGGTCCAGCCTCGGCCGCGGACGACTTCGTGTGCCTGGCGCAACAATGCGAGTGAGTCGGCGCCCTTCCATCGGAGATCGGAATCGGGGAAGAGCTGGCCGATGTCACCGGCGGCGGCGGCGCCCAGGAGGGCGTCGGTCAACGCGTGGGCGACGGCATCCGCATCCGAATGCCCGGCGAGGCCGCGATCGGAAGGGATCGTCACCCCGCCGAGGATGAAGGGGCGGCCCGCTTCAAAGTGATGGGAGTCGTAACCGATGCCGGTTCGGGTCGTGAGTCGTGCGTCGTGGGTCATGGGCAGCGGCTGGCGTTCACGCGGCGGCCGTCTCCGCGATGATCGAATAGTCCTGCCGCCGGCGCCGAGCCTGGTACCCCGCGTCGGTGATGATCCGGTCGATCTCGGTGAGCGTGGTGCGATACGTCGTCCCGGCGGCGGAGACGACGTTCTCTTCCATCATCAACGAACCGTAGTCATTGGCGCCGAACCGGAGCGCCACCTGCCCGATCTTGTGCCCCATCGTGACCCAGGAGGATTGCAAATTAGGCACATTGTCGAGGACGATCCGCGCCATCGCCAGGGTCCGCAGGTAGGTGACGGCGTCGGTCTTGGGCTGGGCCGACATCCTCGGCGTCCCCTCCGGCTGCAGCGGCCAGCAGATGAAGGCGGTGAAGCCCCCCGTCCGTTGCTGCACCGCCCGGACCCGGAAGAGGTGCTCGATCCGATCGGCGTTCGATTCGCCGAGACCGTACATCATCGTGACCGAGGTCTTCATCCCCTGACGATGGGCCTCTTCCTGCACGCCCAACCACGCATCCGTCTGTGCCTTCTTCTTGGCCACCCGCTCGCGGACGCTGTCCACCAGGATCTCTCCGCCCCCGCCCGGGATGCTGCCCAGTCCCGCGGCGCGGAGTTCCCGGATCACCTCGGCCACCGAGAACCCGAACCGCTCGCTGAAGAAGACCACCTCCGACGGCGAGAAGCCGTGGATATGGATCGGGTGGTGCTCCTTGATGTACCGCATGAGGTCGAGATACCACTCAAAGGGGATATATGGATTGTGCCCCCCCTGAAAGAGGATCTGCACCCCGCCGATCGCCTTGCACTCGTCGATCTTGGCGCCGATCTGCTCGAAGCTGAGGACGTACCCTTCGGCATCCTTCGGCCGCCGATAGAAGGCGCAGAACCCGCAATCAGCGACGCAGACGTTGGTGTAATTGATGTTCCGGTCGATGATGTAGGTGACGACATTCTCCGGATGGTGCTTCCACCGGAGGGCGTCCGCCTGCCGGCCGAGTTCCAGGAGATCGGCGCGCTCGTAGAAGTCGAGCGCTTCCTTGAACTCGGGGGAGGTACGATCCACGGTATCCATGGTCACGCCGCGGTGATGAACGAGAGGGATCCGTCGGGGACGAGACCATCCTGCGTCAGCCGGCGGAAGAAAGTGGTGAGCCCTTCGAGGTGACGAGGGCCGAGCGCGTAGTCGAGGGTGCCGAGGTACGCCCGGCAGACCGCGAGATCGACCCCGGTGGCGCGGGAGGCGTCGGCCGCAAGCTCGTCGAGGTGGATCAGCCCCCAGGCTCGGCTCTCCAGGAGGCGGCGATGCACGATCCGCACCTGTGCCGGATCGGCGGTGCGCCGAGCGGCCCAGACGGCGAAGACGAAGGGGAGCCCGGTCCACTCCGTCCAGGCGCCACCGAGGTCGACGACGTGGGGATACCGGTCCTCGGCGGCGAGGAGGAGGGCGGCATCACCGATGACGAGCACCGCCTCGTGGGGGAAGCGTTCCAGCGCCGCCAGGTCGCTTGGCTCGGCCCGGACGGAGGCGTAGGTCGGGGAGACGTTCCAGCGGTGCCGGCAGAGCAACTCCAGCAGCAGGACCGAGGTGTGGGAGGAGGTGGTTCGGAGGATGGTGACGCCATCGAGCGCCTCCGGAGGGCGCTTGGAGAAGAGCATTACGCTGTGGACCGGCCCGTCGCAGGTGATCGCGAGATCGGGGAGGAGCTGGTAGAGCGCGGCGTGACGAGCGTACTCAACGGCGGAGACCACGCTCACATCGAGCTCGCCGGCGGCGAGCAGGTTGTTGAGATCGGCCGCGGTGGCGGAGACGAGTTCCGCCGGCATTGGCACCAGGCCGCGGTCCACCGCGCCGTAGACCGGGTAGCAATTGATGTAGGGGATGCGTCCGAGTCTCACGCGGCGTGCACCACGGGGAGTTCGCGGCCCGGGCTTCGGAGGGGATCGGGAGGCGGAGGCAGCTCGTCGAATGACTCGCGGAG
>JBIOIC010000059.1:0-10776 GCA_044449625.1 Gemmatimonadales bacterium
CCTTTGGAGTTCAGGGTCTTAGCGCCCCCCAATCTACTCCCGCCAGGCGGGCCGGGGCCAGTCGCCTAACTGACCCGCGGCTGCAGGTCATCGAGACGGCTGATGTCGATGCTCACGACACCTTCAGCACTCGGCGGATCGAACATGTCACCGAACTTGGCGCCCCAGACGATCTCCTGGGCCCGGTAGGAGGAGCGGGCGTGGACGCTCTGGGCAAAGGTCTCGTCGGTACCGATCAGGAGGATGAGGATCTCGGCGTCGGAGGCGGTCAGATCGGCGTGGGTGAGACCCTTGAGCGGGCTCTTCTCGTCGATGGGATGCACCACCGTCCACGCCAGCGGGAAGAAGACCACCCGGCGGCGCTCCAACTCCAGCTCCTCGAACTTCCGGATTTTCTTGCCACCGTGATCGACCAGCCGCGCGAGCAGCACCTTGGCCTCCACATCGATCATCTGGCTCTCGCGCTCGTTGACGATGCGGAACTCGAAGGCGGTGATGCCCCGATACGGCGCGATGACGGCGTGCTCGGAGAATCGGACCTGGGCCCGGGGCCGTGAGAAGCGCGCGAAGATGATCCCCGTAGCCAGGGCGACGCCGAGGAGCCCCACCAGCGACTCGATCACCACCAGTGCATTGGCCGCGTCTCCAACGGGGACGATGTTGCCGTAGCCGATCGTGGCGAAGGTCTCGACGCTGAAGAAAAAAGCGCGGCCGATGGCCGACATCCCGGGGTCCCCGGCAGCCGCGCTCAATGCACCGGGACCGCAGGCCAGGAAGAGGAAAGCGAAGAGCAGATTGACACCGAGGTACGCGACGGTGAGCAGCCCGAGGAAGGCGCGCCAGGACATCTTGATGAGTGCGTGATAGGGGCTCAACGCCGCCAGGCCGAGCCCGCCACGGCGCACGTTGAAGCTCCCGTCGCGATTCAGCAGCCGGCGCCCCGCCTGATCGGCGACGACCGAACCGAATCCGAGGTCGCGCTCTTCGTTCACTCCCATGGGGCCTCCCCGGAATCAAACGACCCTCCGGCACCGATCGGCCGGAGGGTCGCAGTCGCCCGGCCTCCGGACGCGGTCACGTCTCGAACCGGCGCACCGCGAGCGTCACGTTATGGCCGCCGAAGCCAAATGAATTCGAGAGCGCCACATCAACTTTCCGTTCCCGCTTCACGTTGGGTACCGAGTCGAGGTCGCAATCCGGATCGGGGGTGACCTGATTGATCGTCGGCGGAATGACGCCGCGGGTGGCGACCAGCAGCGAGACCCCGAACTCGAGCGCCCCGGCCCCGCCGAGCAGATGGCCGGTCATCGACTTGGTCGAGCAGAACATCAGCTTCCGGGCCTGGTCGCCGAAGACGGACTTGACGGCCCGAGTCTCGGCGGCATCTCCCACCGCGGTCGACGTCCCGTGGGCGTTGATGTAGTCGACCCGCTTGGGATCGATGCGGCCGCTCGCCAGACATTCACGAATGGCGTGGGCCGCGCCTTCTCCGTTCTCCGGGGGCGAGGTGATGTGATAGGCATCGCCCGAGAGGCCGTACCCGATGATCTCACCAAGGATCGCGGCGCCCCGCGCGATGGCGTGCTCCAGACTCTCCAGGACCACCGTCCCGGCGCCGTCGCCCAGGACGAACCCGTCCCGGTCCTTGTCGAAGGGGCGGCTGGCACGCTCCGGATCGTCGTTGCGGGTCGAGAGCGCCTTCATATTATTGAAGGCCGCCACCGTCAGGCCGGTGATCGCCGCTTCCGACCCGCCGGCCACCATACAGTCGGCGGTGCCGTCGCGGATCATCCGGTACGATTCGCCGATGGCGTGGGCCGACGACGCGCAGGCGGAGACCGTCGCGAAATTGGGACCCTTCAGGCCGTAGCGGATGGAGACGAGTCCCGCGGCAATATCCGGGATGAACATCGGAACGAAGAAGGGAGAGACCCGGTCGGGGCCCTTCTCGATGAAGGCCCGGCAGTTGTCTTCGTAGGTCTGCATCCCCCCGATTCCGCTGCCGATGACGACACCGGTGCGTTCGGGGGTGGGGAACTTCCCCTCCAGGCCGGCCTGGGTGATGGCCTGGTGGGCGGCCCCGAGGGCAAACTGGGCAAAGAGATCGTAGCGCCGCGCTTCCTTCTTGTCGATGTACTGGAGCGCATCAAAGCCCTTCACCTCACAGGCGAACTTCACCCCCTGCCTGGTAGTGTCGAACTTCGTGATAGGCCCTGCCCCGGACCGGCCCGCGAGCAGACCGGTCCACGTTGCTTCCGTCGTGGTCCCGACGGGGGTCACCAGGCCGAGCCCGGTGACGACGACACGCCGCACCAGGGCTACTTCCCGGTCTTTTCGTGGAGGTACTTCAGTGCGTCCCCGACGGTCCGAAGCTTCTCGGCTTCTTCGTCCGGGATGTCGATATCGAATTCCTTCTCGAACGCCATCACGAGCTCGACCGTGTCGAGACTGTCGGCGCCAAGATCTTCCATGAAACTCGCCTCATTGGTGAGCTTCTCGCGCTCGACGCCCAGCTCCTCGACGATGATGTCCTTGACCTTGTCCTCGACGTTGCTGCTCATGGGCTCCTCGAAAGGGCTGGAAAAAGAATCCGACGCCTAGATGACCATCCCACCATCGACCACCAGGACCTGGCCGGTGACATAGGCCGCGAGGTCCGACGCCAGGAACAGCACCGCACCGGCGACGTCCTCCGGGCGGCCCAGCCGCTCCAGCGCGATCTCCTTCAATAATGCGGCCCTCGCCTCCGGTGGCAAGGCGGCCGTCATATCAGTCTCAATGAACCCCGGGGCGACGCAGTTGGCCAGGATGTTCCGGCTGGCGTACTCCTTGGCCACCGATTTCGTGAATCCGATCAATCCGGCCTTGCTGGCGGCGTAGTTGGCCTGGCCCTTGTTGCCGGTCAGGCCGACGATGCTGGTCACGTTGATGATCCGCCCTCCGCCCCGCTTCATCATCCCCTTGAGCACCGCCTTGACGGTACGGAAGGCGCCCTTGAGGTTGGCATCGAGAACGGTGTCCCACTCGTCGTCCCCCATCCGGAGCAGGAGGTTGTCCCGGGTGATCCCCGCGTTGTTGACCAGGATGTCGACCGGCCCGAGCCCCTTCTCCACCGCGCCGACGGCGGCCAGGATCGACGCGCCATCCCCCACATCACAGGCGAACCCCCGGGCCCGCTCCCCGATCTCCGCGGCCACGACTTCGGCCCGGGCCTGCTCCCGGCCGAGGATCGCCACCTTGGCACCGGCCTGGTGGAGCGCCGTGGCAATAGCACGCCCGATTCCCCGGGTGCTGCCGGTCACGAACGCGGTCTTCCCGGTGAGATCAATTGTGGCGGCCATGTCAGCTCATCCGTTGAGAAACTTCTCTACTTCATCCGCCGTGCCCAGGGTCGTCCCCGTAGTCCCGGGGATGATCTTCTTCAGCAGTCCCGACAACACCGCGCCCGGGCCGACCTCAAGGTAGCGCGCCTCCGGCACCAGCTCGGCGGCCTCCCGTTGGCACTCGACCCAGCGCACCGGGGAGGTCAACTGATTGGCCAGCATCCGGACCGCTTCGGTCGCGGTCCGCACCGGTTCCGCCGTGGCGTTGGCGATCACGGGGAACCGGGGATCCTTGAAACCGGCGGCGGCAAGTGCCTCCCGCAGGCCGGGCACGGCCGGAGTCATAAGCGGAGAATGGAACGCGCCGCTCACCTTGAGCGCAATGACCCGCTTGGCCCCCCGTACCTTGCATCCCTCGCCAGCCCGCGCCACCGCGGCGGGATCACCCGAGATGACGGTCTGGCCCGGCTCATTGAGGTTTGCCGCCACCACCACGTCCATGCCGGTCGAAGCTTCGGCGCAGGCGGTCATGACCTGCACCGCGTCGAGGCCGAGCACCGCGGCCATTGTCCCCTCACGCTTGAGCCCGGCTTCGAACATCAGCTCACCCCGCCGCCGGACCAGTTTCGCGGCCGCGGCCGGGGTGATGGCATCCGCCGCGACGTAGGCGCTGTACTCCCCGAGGCTGTGTCCCAGCGCGAGGCCGACTTCCCCCAGACGGTCCCGCACCGTCGCCAGGACCGCGGCGGAGTGAGCCAGGATGGCGGGCTGGGCGTTGTGGGTCCGGGTCAGCTCCTCCTCCGGGCCTTCCCACATGATCCGCGAGAGGGGGACACCGAGCGCCTCGTCAATCGCCGCAAAGGTATCCCGCGCCGCCGGGAACCGCTCGGCCAGGTCCCGGCCCATGCCCACCTTCTGCGCGCCCTGGCCGGGACAGAGGAGGACGGTCACCACCGGACGACGGTGCTCCCCCAGGTGAACCCCGCGCCGAAGGAGACCAGCAGCAGGAGCGAACCGGGCTGGATCCGTCCCGCCGCCTCCGCCTCGACCAATGCGAGGGGGATCGAAGCGGACGATGTGTTGCCGTAGCGATCCAGGTTGACCATCACCTTTTCCATCGGCATCCCGGCGTGCTTCGCGGTGGCCTCGATGATCCGGACGTTGGCCTGGTGGGGCACCATCAGGTCGATGTCCTCCGCCGTGATGCCGGCGCGCTTGAGCGCCTCGTCGCAGGCCTCGGTCATCGTCAGCACGGCGGCCTTGAAGACCTCGCGGCCGGCCATCTTCATCAGATGGCTGCGCTCGCGGAGGACCTTCTCGCTGAAGGGATCGACCGCACCGCCGCCGGGCCGGTAGAGCAGCTCGGCCAGTTTCCCGTCGGAGCGGATGAAGGTGGAGAGCATGCCCCGGTCGCCGGTCGCGCGGCGCACCACGGCCGCGCCCGCCCCGTCCCCGAACAGGATCGCGGTACCCCGGTCCGTCATGTCGGTGATGGTGGTCAGCATCTCGGCGCCCACCACCAGCACGTTCTCACTCTGCCCCGAGGCGATGAGCCCCTCGGCGATGGTCAAGCCGTAGACGAATCCGGGACAGGCGCAGGAGATGTCAAAGGCGGCCGCCTGCCGCGCGCCGAGGAGCGCCTGGAGATCGCAGGCGGTCGAAGGGAGCAGCCGATCGGGAGTCGCGGTCGCCAGGACGATGGCACCGATGTCATCGGGGGTGAGCCCGGCCTTCTGGAGCGCCACGACGCTGGCCTGGCGCGCCAACTCCGCCACCGACATCCCCGGGTCCGCGTGGTGGCGCTCCCGGATGCCGGTCCGCTCGACGATCCACTGATCGGAAGTGTCGAGGGTCTTCTCGAAATCAGCGTTGGTGACGATGCGGGGCGGAACGGCGGTACCGAGCCCGGCGAGGTAGGCGATGGGACGGCGGATCATGCCGTGGTCCCCGCCTCGAACCGGGCGAACTCCTCGCCGATGTGCTGGCTCAGGTGGGTCTCGACCGACTGCACCGCGACCCGGATCGCGTTCTTGATCGCGTTGGCACCCGAGGAGCCGTGGCAGATGGTGGAGATCCCCTTGACGCCGAGCAGCGGCGCCCCGCCGTAGGTCGCGTAATCGAGCGTCTGGAACACCTTCTGGATGTCGCTCCGATCGAGGATGCCGGGGGCGTCCCGCTTGAGCAGGCGGATGATCAACCGAGCCACCGACTCATAGAACTTGAGCACGATGTTGCCGACGAAGCCGTCGCACACGACGATATCGATCTGCCCGAACTTGTGGTGGCCGGCCAGGATGTCGCGACCCTCGATGTTGCCGAGGTAGCGGATGCCGGGCATCTGCTTGAGAAGCTGGTGGGCTTCTCGGGCGACTGCATTCCCCTTGTCGTCCTCTTCCCCGACGTTGAGCAGGCCGATGGAGGGTTCGGGGCGCCCCAGAATATCGCGCACGTACACCGTGCCCAAGCGGGCGAAGGTGACCAGCTCGGCCGCCGAACAATCGACGTTGGCGCCGCCATCGAGCACCAGGACGGGACCGTCGGCAGTCGGGAACGGGGTGGCGACCGAGGCGCGCTTGACCCCGTCGTGGAGCCCGAGCATGAGGGTGGACGCGGCAAGGACCGCACCGGTATTGCCGGCGGAAACGTAAGCGTCGGACTTGCCTTCCTTCTGGAGGGCGAGTCCGACGACGAGACTGGCGTTGGGCTTCTTGCGGACGGCCTGGAGGGGGCGCTCGTCCATCCCGATCACGTCGGGGGCCGGGATGATCTCTATCCGGGAGCGATCGATGCCCGGATGCTTGGCCAGCTCAGCTTCGAGGGCCGCGGGCCGTCCGACTAACTGGATGTGGAAGGTACCGGGCAGCTCGGCGAGCGCCTGGGCCACACCCGCGACCTCGGCGGCCGGGGCATTGTCTCCTCCCATCGCGTCCAGGGCGACCCGGATCACGGTCACTCGTCCCCGACTTCGACCACCTTCTTGCCCCGATAGTAGCCGCAGGTCGGGCAAACGCGGTGCGACAGCCTGGGGCTGGAGCAGCGGGGACAGGCCTGGGTCTTCATGCCTGCGCCGGAATGGTGCCCGCGCCGGAGGCGCTTGCGGGACTTCGACATCTTACGCTTGGGGACGGCCATGGTATCCTCGGATTACGCCTTCGGAGCCGTGCAGACGCACGGGCCCTGGTTCAAGTCAGCACCACATTTCGGGCAGAGGCCGGCGCAGTCCTCGCGGCAGACGAGAAACTGCGGCACCGCCAGCGCCATTTCTTCCCGCACCACCGGACGGAGGTCCACGTGGGTCGCACGCGGTTCGAGGAGGTAGACACTCGGATCATCGGCGGCGGCGGGGTCTTCGCTGAAGAGTACCGACACGCTGGCCTGCACCGGCCGGAGGACCTCGGTCAGGCAGCGCCGGCAGGCTCCGTGCACTTCGCCCTGCAGCGACGCGGTCCAGAAGAGATCGCCCTCGCCGGTCGCTCGCAACTCCCCCGCGACCGCGAGGGGCCGTGCGAGCCCGAGCGCCAGGCCCTCAAAGGCCGCATCATCCGGAGGCACCGTCTCCATCGTCTCGACGGGACCTCGCTGGAGATCCCTCAAATCCACCGTCAGCATAGCCACTAAAGCTATCGGGGAGAGGAGGTTAGGTCAAGCCAAGACTCACTGCCCCCAGAGCCCTGCCCGCTCCCCTTCAGGGAAGTAGAACGCCACCTCGCGCGCCGCATTCTCCGGGCTATCCGACGCGTGGATCGCGTTCCGGCCTTTGGACTCCGCGTGCAGCTTCCGGATGGTTCCGGCGGCCGCCTCTTTCGGGTCGGTCGAGCCGATGACCGATCGGAGGTGGGCCACCGCGTCGGCCCGCTCCAGCGCCAGCGGCAGGCAGGGACCGCTGGTCATGAATTCGACCAATTCCGGGTAGAAGGGGCGCCCTTCATGTACCGCGTAGAAGGCCCCAGCCTCCGCCTGGGTGAGACGTACCATGCGGGCAGCCCGCACCACGAAGCCCTCTTGCTCCAGATGGGCCACGATCAGCCCGATCTTGTGGTTGGCGACGGCGTCGGGTTTGACGATGGCGAGGGTGATCTGGGTCTTCGACACACGGGACTCCGTTTGGGGGCTGGTAGGTAGTAGCTAGTAGCTGGTAGCTGGTAGCTGGTAGCGCGACGGTACAAACAACGACGTACAGGTACTCAGTTTCCCACCAGTTTGCGCACGATGTCAGCCCGGGTCAGGAAGCCGGTCAGGCGTCCATCTTTCACCACCGGACAGCGATCGAGGTCCTTGTTGGCCATCAGCGAGGCCACATCGGCCACGGATTGATCCTCCGAAACGCAGAGGACGCTGCGGGCCATCGCCTGGCGGACCGGGAGTTCGAGCGGACGGCGCGGTGGCCGCACCCCGGTTCGGGGAATGGCACTGAACTCGCCCGTCGTCATCCGCTGCACGTAGGCCGGCACCAGGTGTTGGAGCAGCTCACGATTGGTCAACAAACCGACGACGTCTCCCCGTTCCCCCACCACCGGCAGCGCTTCCCACCGATGCTGGACCAGCAACCGAGCGGCCTCACCCAGCTGAGTCTCGGGGCCGACGCTCAGCACCTCGTGGGTCATGATGTCCCGCACCAGCAGCGGGCCCTCGAGTTCCACGCCGGTGAAGCCCGGCAGGGCCAGGACCGCCGCCGGTGACGGCGCCCGGTGCAGCGCCTCCACGACGTCCGGGTCCGCCAAGGCCCGGGTGAAGGCGGCGACCGCTTGCAGGTAGCGGGCCGCCTCCCGCGGCGGTGCCAGCACGAGCAAGACGATCCTGGCGGCGTGGCCCGGTTCATCGGGCCACGGGAGGGGCTTCACCGCGACGCCGAGTGCGGCGACGACCCCCTCGACTGCATCGGTACGAAAATGCGGCAGGAAGGCGTGGGGCCCCAGTGTCACGACATCTTCGGGCCGGGCCTCCCGCCGCATCCGCTCCAGCGCGGCGGGATCCTTGACCCGGCCATCAGCCGCGCACGCCTGAATCAGGTCGCGCACCGCATCCGAGACGCTGGACGCGCGGAGCGGCACCAAAAGCCGCCCCGGGGCGAGGAGGTCGGCCAGTCTCACTTCATCCGGGCCTTGAGCAGCGCGACCACGTCCACGGGCCGCTTCATGACGCTGATCCCCGCGGCCTCGAATGCCGCCATCTTTTCCGCCGCCGTCCCGGCGTGCCCCGAGATGATGGCGCCGGCGTGCCCCATGCGGCGCCCCGGCGGCGCCGTCTGACCGGCGATGAACCCGACCACCGGCTTGGTCACGTGGGCCTTCACGAAGTCGGCCGCGTGCTGCTCATCGGTTCCGCCGATCTCCCCCATCATCACGATCGCGTCGGTCCCGGGATCGCCCTGGAAGGCGCGGAGGCAGTCGATGAAGTTGGTCCCGATGATCGGGTCGCCACCGATGCCCACACAGGTGCTCTGACCGATCTTGTTCCTGGTCAGGTGATTGACCACCTCATACGTCAGCGTTCCGCTGCGTGAGACGAGGCCGACCCGCCCGGGGGCGCAGATGTTCCCCGGGATGATGCCGACCTTCGCCTCGCCGGGAGTGATGGCTCCCGGACAGTTCGGGCCGATGAGACGGGCGCCGCGCTCGCGGACGTAGGGCATCACCCGGGACATGTCCAGCACCGGGACACCCTCGGTGATGCAGATGACGAGCTTGATCCCGGCGTCCACCGCCTCGTAGATGGCTCCGGCCGCGCCAGCCGGCGGAACGTAGATGACCGACGTGTTGGCGCCGGCCTTGGTCACGGCGTCGGCGACGGTATCGAAGACGGGGACGGTCCCCTCGAAGGTCTGGCCCCCCTTCCCCGGCGTCACCCCGGCCACGACCTTGGTGCCGTACGCGATCATCTGCTTGGCGTGGAACGATCCGTCGCGGCCGGTGATCCCCTGCACCACCAGCTTCGTGTCCTTCCCGATGAAGATGCTCACGCGGCCTCCTTGGCGAGCTTGACCACGCGGGAGACGGCTTCGTCCATGTCGTTCAAGGCGTCCATCCCGATCCCCTTCAGGATCTTGACCGCCTCGGCCTCGTTGGTGCCGGTCAAGCGGACCACGATCGGGACCTTGACCGGGAACTTCTCCAGCGCCGTCTTGATGCCGTTGGCGACGTCATCGGTCCGGGTGATCCCGCCAAAAATGTTGAAGAGGATCGCCTTGATGTTCGGATCGCTGGTGATGATCCGGAGGGCGTTGACGACCTTCTCCGGATTGGAGCTCCCCCCGATGTCAAGGAAGTTGGCGGGTTCGCCGCCGTAGTACTTGACCAGATCCATCGTCGCCATCGCCAGGCCGGCGCCGTTGACCACACAGCCGACGTTACCGTCGAGCTTGATGAAAGTCAGGTTCGCCTTCCGGGCCAGGACCTCACTGGGCTCCTCGGCAGTCTCGTCCCGGAGCGCAGCGAGATCGGGGCGGCGGTCGAGCTCGTTGTCGTCGATGCTCACCTTGGCGTCGAGCGCCAGGACCTTGCCGTCCGGCGTGGTGACCAGCGGGTTGATCTCCGCCAGCGACGCCCCGTTCTCCGTGAAGGCCCGGTAGAGCTGCTGCAGGATCGCCGCCGCGGCCTTCACGTGGGCGAAGTCCCTATAGAGGAAGAGCGCCAGCCCCATCGCCTGATGCGGGAGGAGGCCGTAGCGCGGATCGACCGGGAGCTTGCGGATCTTCTCGGGGGTCTTGGCCGCCACCTCCTCGATGTCGATCCCGCCGGCCGGGCTCACCATGAAGACCGGGCACTGGCTCTCGCGATCCATGATGACGCCGACATAGGCCTCCGAAGCGATCTCCGCGGCCGGCACGACGAGCACCTTGGAGACCACGAGACCCTTGATGGTCATTCCCAGGATCTTGGCGGCGGCGTCCTTCGCCTCGGCGGGCGTCTTGGCGAGCTTGACCCCGCCCGCCTTGCCCCGGCCGCCGGCATGGACCTGCGCCTTCACGACGACGGTGCCGCCCAGCTTTCCGGCGATCGCTTCCGCCTCCGCCGGGGTGGCGGCCACATCTCCATCGAACATCGGGACGCCTACGGCCTGCAGCAGCGCCCGGGCCTGATATTCATGCAAGTTCACGTCAGTTCCTCACGATGGTGGTCCCGGACCGGCCTTCGAGGGCCGCGAGTCCGTCCGACAAGCGGGCGATGACCGCCCGCGCTCCGCCGGCGCGCACGAACGACGCGCCGGCCTCGACCTTGGGGGCGATGCTCCCCTGCTCCAGTGTCCCCGAGGCGAGCAGTACGTCGGCCTCGGCGAGCGTCAACGTCCGGATCGGCGCCTGTGCTGGCGTACCCCACCCGGTATAGACGGCGTCGATATCGGCCAGGATGATCAGGACATCGGCGCCGAGATCGCGCCCCAGGATGGCGGAGACGCGATCCTTGTCGACCACGGCATCCAGCCCCTCCAACGCCCCCGCGGCATTGCGATACAC
>JBIOIC010000060.1:0-10747 GCA_044449625.1 Gemmatimonadales bacterium
CGCAACAGTTCGCCGGGGCGCCACCCCTATCTTGCTCCCCGTACCCTCTCCTCACCTCCCCTGCCCTTCCCTTTCTCCCTTCTCCTTTCTCTCTTCCCCTTTCTCCCTTCTCCGTCCCCCCCGCATACCGGCTCGGCACCACCCCGTACTCCTTCCGGAACGCCTCGGCAAAGTGGCTCAAGCTGTCGAAACCGACGTCGTAACAGGTCCGAGAGACCGCGACGCCGCTCCGCAGCAGGTCGGCCGCGCGGGCCAGACGCACCTTCAACAAATACCGGTGCGGCGGCACCCCGGCGAGCTGGCGGAAGACGCGGGCAAAGTGATAGAGGCTCATCCCCGCTTCGGCGGCGAGCGCCGTCAGCGTGTGGCGCCGAGCGTGCTCGGTCTCCAGACGATGACGGGCGGCATCCACGCTCCCGGCGTAGCGCCGGAGCTGGGCCGGGCGAAAGAGGGGCATCGGGCGCTGCGACGGCTGGGCCGCCGTCGCGACGAGTTCTCCGGCGAGCGTCTCCCCCGCCAGCAATTCCCCGCCCGATTCCTGCCAGCGTTGCAGCCGATGGTGGAGGTAACGGAGACGATTCGACGCGGGAGTTCCTGACGGCGCATGATCGGGAAAAAGGTCCGCCGACCGGAGGGCCTCGATGAGCGAAGGATGGATGGCAAGACTGAGGCAAACATCGAGCGGCTCGTGGTGATCGTGCGCGCAGCGATAGACCAGGCCCGGTCGGCTCAGGAAGGCGCTTCCCTCCGTCAGCCGCCAGCGGTTCCGGCCAACCCGTACCTCGAACGCGTTCGCCTCAACCAGACTGAGCGACCAATGCCGCCCGACCTCCTCGGCGGGGTCGACGTGCTTCTGATCGGCGGGGTGATCGTGCCGGCTCAGCTCGAGTGTGGCGGTGCGGGCGAGGATGATTTCGCGATTCATCGGATACCGAATATACGCCGAATCATTGACTGGTGCCACCTGAGCCACAAACTCGAAACTGTCCGATTCTGGGACGCGTCGTCCCATCGCCGCTCAAATCGCAGCGTGGCAATATACTGTAAAGCGTTATTTCACAATATCTTAATCACAAGCAACCATCTATCACCTGGGGGCGTCATATTCGTCGGTGCAGTTCAGTTTGAACCGACACTTGGAATCCAATGGACATCGTCCGCAAGCCAGTCAAGAACAACAAGCGTCTGATTCAGGGTGGGGCCGCCGTCGGAGGGGTGATCCTTCTGACGGTGCTCTTCGCCAACCTCAAGCCTGCCGCTCCATCGGTGGATGGCGGGACGCTGTGGCGCGACACAGTCCGCATGGGTGAGATGGTGCGTGACGTGCGCGGGCCGGGGACGCTGGTCCCGGAGCACATCCGATTCATCACGGCACTCGCCTCGGGTCGAGTGGAGAGGCGGCTGGTGGAGCCGGGACAGAAGGTGCTGCCGGAGACGCCGCTGGTGATCCTCTCCAATCCCGACGTCCAGATCCAGGCGTTGCAGGCCGAGCAGGCGCTCACGGCGGCGCAGGCGCAGCTGGTCAGTCTCCGCACCTCGCTCGAGACCGGGAAGCTGACGCAGGAAGGGGTCGTCGCCACGACACGCAGCGACTATCTGGCGGCGATGCGGACCGCGGCGGGTGATGACTCCCTTGCCCGGCAGAATCTGATCTCCGCCAATGACTTCGCTGCGGCCAAGGACAAGGCGATCGAGCTGGAGACCCGCTACCGGATCGAAAAAGAGCGACTGCAGCTGATGACGGAGACGGTGGATTCCCAGCTTTCAGTCCAGCAGTCGCAGGTGGGACGGTTGCAGGCGATCGCGGCCTTCGAGCAGAACGTGGTGCGTTCGCTTCAGGTCCGCGCCGGCGATACCGGTGTCGTTTCCGACCTGACGCTGCAGCTGGGGCAGTACGTGCTCGCCGGAACGATGCTCGCCAAGGTGGTCCAGCCCGGAAAGTTGAAGGCGGTGCTGCAGATCCCCGAAACCCAGGCCAAGGATCTGGCGATCGGGCAGAAGGCGTCGATCGACACCCGGAACGGGATCATTCCCGGCCACGTGATCCGGATCGATCCCAACTCCCAGAACGGCACCGTGGCGGTGGACGTGGCGCTCGACGGAGCCCTCCCCTCCGGCGCCCGCCCAGACCTCTCGGTGGACGGCACCATTGAGATCGAGCGGCTGGAGCATGTGCTCCACGTGGGGCGGCCGGCCTACGGCCAGCCCAACAGCACGATCGGGATGTTCAAGCTTGCCCCCGGCGGCCATGAGGCGGCCCGGGTGCAGGTGCAGGTGGGCCGCAGCTCGGTCAACACGATCGAGATCGTCCGCGGCCTCGCGGTGGGTGACGTGGTGATCCTTTCCGACATGTCCCAGTGGGATGCCAACGACCGGGTACGACTCAAGTGACCCTCAAAGGAGCAGCGATGTCCTCGAACGGTGGTTCTCTCATCAAGTTGACCGGTCTCAAGAAGATCTTCTACACCGACGAGGTGGAGACCCACGCCCTGGCCGACGTGCATCTCGAGATCAAGAAGGGGGAGTACGTCGCGATCTCCGGCCCCTCGGGCTGCGGCAAGACGACGCTGCTCTCGATCCTCGGGCTGCTCGACACCCCATCCGAAGGCGAGTACCAGCTCGACGGGCAGCCGGTGGCCAACCTCACCGCCGCCGACCGCGCCCGGGTCCGCAACCGTCAGATCGGATTCATCTTCCAGGCCTTCAACCTGATCGGCGATCTCACGGTCTACGAGAATGTCGAACTGCCGCTCACCTATCGCGGCCTCTCCGCGGCCGAACGCAAGCAGCGGGTGCAGCAGGCGCTGGAAAAGGTCGGAATGGCGCACCGGGTGCGGCACTATCCGGCACAGCTCTCCGGCGGCCAGCAGCAGCGCGTCGCCGTGGCCCGCGCCGTCGCCGGCGATCCCGCGATCCTCTTGGCCGACGAGCCGACCGGCAACCTCGACTCCTCCAATGGCGAAGCGGTGATGGATCTCCTCCGCGAACTGCACCGCGGCGGGGCGACGATCTGCATGGTGACCCACGACATGCGCTACGCCAAGCACGCCGACCGGTCAATCGAGCTCTACGACGGCCGAGTGGTGGATGAGCATGCGCCGGCGAGCGCTTGAAGGGCTGTGTACACCGCGCGTAGGTGCGTGAACAGCGGAATTGGGAACCGTAACTCCGAATGTCATCCCGAGTGGAGCGAGGGACCTAGCTCGCGTGGAACCGACGCTGGCGGCGTTCGTCCGGTACCAGCGGAGAAGGTCCCTCGGTCGGCTTCGCCTCTCTCGGGATGACATCAGGCGGGCGGATAACAGATAACGGATAGCGACTCGACACTCGGAGCAATGCGTGGACACCATCATCCAGGATCTCCGCTACGCCATCCGCTCGCTGGCCAAGGCCCCGGTGCTGACCGCCGCGACGATCCTGACGCTGGGCCTCGGCATCGGGGCGAACAGCGCGATGTTCGGCGTGGTGGACCAGCTCTACTTCCGGCCCCCGGCCCACGTGACGGATCCGGACCGGCTGGTGCGGATCAACGTGACCCGGACGATGCCCCCCTTCGGGACCCGCACCAACGGCATCGCGACCTACCCGCGCTTCGCCGACTTCCGGGACCGGGCCCGGAGTCTCACCGGCGCGGCGGCCTTTGCCGGCACCCCCTTCAGCCTCGGGCTCGGGGAACACGCCGAACGGGTGCAGGGCGAGCTGGTGACCGGCAACTTCTTTGCCCTGCTCGGGGTCAAGCCCGAACGGGGCCGGTTCTTCACGCCCCAGGAGGATGTGCCCGCGACCGCGGCCCATGTCGCGGTACTGAGCCACGAGTTCTGGCATCGGGAGTTCGCCGAGGCGCCTGACATCGTCGGTAAGACCCTCCAGCTCGGCCGCGCCAGCTACACTGTGATCGGGGTCGCCCCGGCCGGCTTCAGCGGGATCGAGCTGAGTCAGCCCGACGTCTGGGTCCCGATGAGCGCCGCGGCCCCGGAGGTCGCCTGGCCCGGCGCCCTGACCTGCGAAGGATGCTACTGGCTCAGCACCGTGGCGCGGCTGGCGCCGGGGGTGAGCCTGGCCCAGGCGGCAAGCGAGGGGACCGCGCTCTACCGCACTCACGTGCCGGTCGGAAAGGGAGGGAGCTTCTCCCCCGGCGATTCGACGGCCACGATCACCCTCAGCTCCGTCCACCAGGCCTTGGGACCGCGTCCCGATGAGTCGGCCCGGCTCGCGATCTGGCTCGCAGCGGTCTGCGCCATCGTGCTGCTCATTGCCTGCGCCAACGTGGCGAATCTCCTCCTCGCCCGCGCAGTCCAGCGGCGGCGGGAGATCGCCGTCCGGGTGGCACTCGGCTCCGGCCGCGGCCGTCTCATCCGCCAGCTCTACACCGAAAGCGCCCTCCTGGCGCTGCTGGGCGGCGCCGCCGCGATAGTGGTGACCCTCTGGGCCGGACCGGCGCTGCACACCTTTCTCATTCCCGATGCCGCCGGCGGCGCACCGCTCGATCTCCGGGCCCTCCTCTTCACGGCCGGTGCCGTGATCGTGACCACGCTCCTCGCCGGGCTGGCACCGGCGCTGCACGCTGGTGTTCCTGACCTCTCCTCGGCGCTTAAGACCGGGGCGCGGGAGGGGGGCTCCCAGCGCTCGCTGCTTCGGAGCGGACTCCTGGTGGGCCAGGTGGCACTCACGCTGGTGCTGCTGACGGGGGCCGGACTCTTCATCCGGAGCCTGCGCCACGTCCGGGGACTCCGACTCGGCTTCGATCCCGGTCAGGTGATCGTCGCCTCGGTGGATCTCGAGTCCCTCGGCTACAAGCGCCCCGCCATCGACGCCCTCTACCAACAGATCCGGGCACGGGTGGAGCAGGTCCCCGGGATCGCCGGGGTGAGTCTTTCGATCGGCACGCCGTTCCAGTCGAGCTACGCGGTGGACCTCGAGGTGCCGGGACTCGACTCCTTTCCGTCGCTGACCACCGGCGGTCCCTACATCTCGGCAGTGACGCCGGACTATTTCAGGACGATGGGGACCCTGGTGCGGCGGGGCCGCTCCTTCACCGAAGCCGACAACGCCGGCGGCCAGCGGGTCGCGATGGTGAGCGAGACGTTCGCCAAGCTGGCCTGGCCCGGTCAGGAGCCGCTTGGCAAGTGCCTGAAGGTCGGCTTCAAGAACGCGCCCTGCAGTGAAGTGGTCGGGGTGGTCGAGGATGCCCGCCGCAACGAGGTGAAGGAAGAGCTCAACGCCCAGTACTTCATCCCGCTGGCGCAGTCGGATTCGGTCTTCTCCGGCGGGGTGAGCTCACTCCTGGTCCGGACCGTCGGCCCCGCTGATCAGATGGAGGGCGCGGTGCGCCGCGAGGTGCAGGCGGTGTCGGCGGCGCTCCCCTACCCCCAGATCGACCCGATGCCGCGCCTTTACGCCGATCAGCTCCGGCCGTGGGAGCTCGGATCCTCCCTCTTCACCCTCTTCGGCGGGCTCGGCCTCCTGCTCGCCGCGATCGGCCTCTACGGCGTCTTGAGTTACGTCGTGTCACAGCGGACCCAGGAGATCGGGATCCGGATCGCGCTCGGGTCCTCCCGCCAAGACGTCCTCAGTCTGGTGATGGGCCAAGGGCTGCGGGTCACGACGGTCGGCCTGGTGCTCGGGATCGTCGGTGCGCTGCTGGCCGGACAGGCCATCGCCTCACTCCTCTACGGTGTCTCCCCCCACGACCCGTTGGTACTCATGAGCGTCGCCGCGATCCTGGTCCTCGTCGCCGCGGTGGCGAGCTGGCTCCCGGCGCGCCGCGCCGCCCAGGTCGATCCGATGATCGCCCTGCGGTACGAATAGGAGAACGGATGATATCGCTCAAGAACGTCGAGAAGAGCCATGGGGTCGGGAACAACCGGACCTTCGTGCTCCGGCAGATCACCCTCGACATCAAGCAGGGAGAGTTCGTCACGGTGATGGGCCCCTCCGGCGCCGGGAAGTCGACGCTGCTCGGGATCCTTGGCATGCTCGACGGCGAGTGGACTGGCGAGTACCGGCTGCTCGACCACGCCGTGCACAAGCTCAAGACCAAGGAACGGGTGGCGCTGCACAAGCAGCACGCCGGATTCGTCTTCCAGCGCTATCACCTGCTGGACGACCTCACGGTCGCCGAGAATCTCGATATCCCGCTTTCCTATCGGGACATCAAGAAGTCGGAGCGCCAGGCGATCGTCGCCGACACCCTCGACCGCTTCGGGATGGTGGCAAAGAAGGACCTCTTCCCGGCGCAGCTCTCCGGCGGGCAGCAGCAGCTGGTGGCGGTGGCGCGGGCCGTGATCCACAAACCCTCGCTCCTTTTGGCCGACGAACCGACCGGCAACCTGCATTCCGATCAGGGCCGAGAGGTGATGGAGCTCTTCCGGAAGCTGAACGCGGCGGGAACCACGATCGTGCAGGTGAGTCACTCCGAGGTGAACGCGACCTACGGCCATCGGGTGATCCAGCTCAAGGATGGGTGGGTGGTGTAGGAGAAGGGAGAAACGAGAAGGGAGAAAGGGAAGACGGGCACGGCGAAGAGGCGGATGGTGGGGGAGGCGCATGAACAGCCGCGTGAACTGCCGCGTGGGGGAGCGCAACCCCAAACGTCATCCCTCGATCGGCTCCACCTCCCTCGGAATGACAGCACGTGGACGAATAGCGGACAACGGATAGCGGATAGCGAACTCCCACTCGGGAACGAACCATGGACACCCTGATCCAAGACCTCCGCCACACCTGGCGCTCGCTGACCCGCGCCCCCGGATTCACCGCCGTCGTCGTCCTGGTACTGGCCCTCGGCATCGGCGGGAGTGCCATCATCTTCGGGGTGGTGAATGCGGTGCTGCTCCGCCCCCTCCCCTATCCCGATGCCGATCGCCTGGTCCGCGCCTTCGCGGTCTTCAAACTGCACGGCAACGGACTCGGGGTCGCTTCTCCGTCCGACTTCACCGACTGGCGGAGCCGGAGCCATTCGTTCATCGAACTCGCGGCCTCCAATTCGGGGACCTTCGCCCTGACTGGTGACGGACCCGCGGAGCAGGTCCCCGGCGTCCAGGTGACCGGCGGATTCTTCAATGTCACCGGTGTCTCCCCGGTCCTCGGTCGGACCATCACGACGCTGGATGACAGCATCGGCGGCCCCAACGTCGCCGTGCTCGGTGCCGGACTCTGGCAGCGGCGTTTTGGCGGCGATCCCAGGATCGTGGGCCGCACCATCCGGCTTGACGGCAACGCCTATCAGGTGATCGGAGTAATGCCGCAAGGCTACGACTACCCCGATGCGTCCCAGATCTGGCTGCCGCAGCGCTTCTCGGCCCAGGACCTCGCGACCCAGCGCGGGGCCCACTACATCGACGTGACCGGGCGACTCCGCCCCGGCGTGACCGTCGCCGCCGCCGACTTGGATCTCAGGGCAATCTCCGCCCAGCTGGCAACGGAGTATCCTCGCTCCAACGCCAATCAGGGCGCGACGGTCACCTCCCTCCGCGACGCATTGGTCGGGAATGTCCGCCAGCCTCTTCTTATCGTGCTGGCGGCGGTCGCACTTGTGCTCCTCATCGCCTGCACCAACGTGGCGGGGCTCCTCGTGGTCCGCGGCCTCTCGCGTGAACGGGAGATCGCCGTCCGGGCGGCACTCGGCGCCGGACGGGGCCGATTGATCCAGGGACTCCTGACCGACAGCCTCGTGCTCGCCTTGCTCGGCGGTGCCGCGGGGATCCTCCTCGCCGCCTGGGGGACCGCGCTCATCTCCCGCTACGCCGGTTCGGGGATCCCCTTCCTGCCGCAGGTGCGCGTCGACGGCACCGTGCTCGCCTTTGCAGCCGCGGCTGCCCTGCTCACCGCCCTGCTCTGCGGGCTCCTCCCCGCCTGGCAGGCCTCGTCGGTGGCAGGGCTCGGCGCCCGGCTCAAGTCCGAGGGGCGCACCAGCACCGGCGGCCGCGGACGGACCCGGAACGCGCTCGTGGTGGTGCAGACCGCCCTCGCGATGATGCTCCTGGTCGGCGCCGGGCTCCTGTATCGGAGCTTCGAGAAGCTGAGCCACGTCGATCCCGGCTTCTCCCCCGACCACGTCCTCACCTTCGGCGTCTCCCTCCCCGACGCCGGATACGCCAAGCCGGGGCGCTCGGCCGCCTTCGCCGATGCGCTGACGGCACGGCTCGCCGCCCTTCCCGGGGTCCAAACGGTGGGCGCGGTCTTCGGGCTCCCGCTCAGCGGATTCAGCTACGGCATCACCCCGAGCACCCGGGATGGCCAGACCCTCTCTGACCAGGAACAGGAACAACTGGTGGTCCAGGTCCGGATCGTGACCCCCGACTACTTCAAGACGATGGGGATCGCGATCCGAAGAGGGCGCGGGGTCACCGTGACCGATCGCATCGGCGCGCCCCCGGTGTTGATCGTCAACGAGGCGGCCGCCAAGCTGCTCTGGCCCGGGCTCGATCCGCTGGGCCACCAGCTGACGATCGGCACTCGCTTCGCCGATCCCAACGTCCCCCCCGGTGGCACGGTCGTAGGTGTGATCGGTGATATCCGCGACCGCACCCTGGCCAAACCCGGCGTGCCGACGATCTACCTCCCCCACGCTCAGAATCCGGTCGGATCCCTGGGGTTCGCCATCCGCACCGCCGACGATCCCCTCCTTCTCACCAAGGCGGTCGGCCGAGCGTTGCAGGAGACCGATCCCGAAGTTCCGCTCTTCCGCCTCCGCACCATGGATCAGGCCGTGGCCAATAATGTCGCCCAGCCGCGGCTCTACGCCGCACTGCTGATCGCCTTTGCGCTGGTGGCGATCACCCTCGCCGGGATCGGGCTCTACGGAGTACTGGCGCAGACCGTGGTCCAGCGTACCCGCGAGCTCGGGGTGCGGGTCGCGCTCGGCGCCACCGCGCGCGATGTGCTGGGACTCGTGCTGGGCCAGGGGATGCGGCTCGCCGCCTTCGGGGTGCTCCTCGGACTGGTCGGCGGCCTCCTGGCCTCGCGGGCACTCGGAAGCCTGCTTTACGATGTGGCCCCGGCCGATCCGATGACCTTCTTCGTCGTCGCCGCCGGATTGCTCGTCGTCGCAGTGCTGGCGTCGTTCATACCGGCGCGGCGAGCGGCGGTGGTGCATCCGATGGAAGCGCTGCGGTACGAGTAGCGGGTAGTGGGGTAGGCGGGGAGGCGCGTGAGGGACCGCGTGAACTGCCGCGTGGGCGGGTGGTCGGACGGATGGGCGCGTGCGGGGGCCGGAAATGTCATCCCGAGCAGAGCGAGGGACCTAGCTCGGATGGAATCGACAACGGCGGCGTTCGCCCGCTACAAGCCGAGAAGGTCCCTCGGTCGGCTCCGCCTCCCTCGGGATGACATTGCGTAGACGGATGGGCGGATAACGGATAGTGGATGGCGAGCAGCTCTCTCGACGGAGCCACACGTGGACACACTGATCCAGGACCTCCGCTACGCGGTGCGAGCACTCCGAAAGGCGCCGGGGTTCACGGTCACTGCCGTTCTGACGCTGGCGCTCGGGATCGGGGCTGCGACCGCGGGGTTCAACCTGCTCAACTGGGTGATCCTTCGGCCGCTGCCGGGACTGCGGGATGCAGATCAGCTCGGGCTGGTCTGGTTCGCAAGCGGCACGCGCCAAAGCTTGAGCCCGAGTACCGTCACCCCCACTCAGCGCGACGCCATCCTTCGCACAGCACCCGCCGTCGCCGGTCTTGCCGGAGAGGAGGGCGCGACGCAGGTGAACGTCGCCGCGGAAGGACAGCCGCCGCGACAGATCTGGGCCGAGTTTGTGACCAGCAACTATCTAACCCTCCTTGGCGAACGCCCCCAACTAGGACGCGGGTTTGCGGCCGACGAGGATTTGCCCCGTACGGGGCGTCCCGTCGCCGTGATCAGCGACGGGCTCTGGCGAGGCCTCTTCGGCGGGAGAGCTGACATCCTCGGCCAGACCGTGGACGTGAACGGGCTCCATTTTCGCGTGATCGGAGTCGGCTCTCCCGGTTTCCACGGCGGGGATCGCTTCAACCAGCCCGATCTGTGGATGCCCGGTGAGACTTACTGGGACGTTCACTACTTTCTCCCGGCACAGCGCCCCCCAGAATCCGGGTACTACAAGTTTCTGCTGCGATTGCGGGCCGGAGCTTCATTCGCTCAAGCTGAATCCCAGCTCAAAGGAGCCATCGGAGCGATGGCACGTACCGACACGGCCAACTTCGACGCCCGAGTGACCGCGACCGTTTTCCCCGGGGTCGGACTTGATGCGATGGGGCGGGAGCAGATCACCCATCAGTTGCGCTTGGTGATGGGGCTCGCCGGACTGATGCTCCTGGTCGCCTGCGCCAATGTGGCGAACCTCCTTCTATTTCGCCGGGCTCAGCGGCGAGCGGATACCGTGGTACGCCTGGTGCTCGGGGCGAGTCGCGGCCGGCTGATCCGCCACTTCCTGGCCGAGAGCGCCATCCTCGGGCTCGTCGGAGCGGTCGGTGGTGTCATCATCGCGCTCTGGATGGGGGAGGCCTTCCGGAGCCTTCCGTTGCTCCGCCGCATCTCGATCCAGGAGATGAGCCTTGACTGGCGGGTTCTCGCCTTTGCGGTGGGAGCGGGTCTCGTCGCCGCGCTCAGCGCCGGGATCGCCCCGGCCCTGTTCGGATCCCGGTCCGACCGCAAAGGCGAGAACCCGCCAGTCAAGGCTCATCTCCTGGATCGAGATGCGGCGGAGCAACGGAAGGCTCCGGAAGGCCTCCCCCATCCAGAGCGCGATGATGACACCACCGAC
>JBIOIC010000061.1:0-10525 GCA_044449625.1 Gemmatimonadales bacterium
GTCCCGTGGATGGGTGAGCTGGAATTTCTTGGGCCGCTCCACCCAGAGCACCAGGGCGACCAGGGCCAGGTGAATGCACGCGCTCGTGACCACGCCGGTCCAGGGCCGGCGGAGCCAGGGTGTCGCGGTGGAGGGTTGGAGCGGTTCGAGGTCGAGCATCCCGGCGCGGTTGATGGTCGGCTGACTGGTGCCGCGATCGCGGTCGCTCGCGTTGGCGGAGGGCCTTCGTGCAATCTACTACGCCAGAGGGGGGACGGCCGCTGAACGGCGGGTCGCACGCCGGGCCCGCCCGCGCTAGGTTCCTTCCAATGCCGCCATCTTCGTCATCCGTGCCGACGACCGCCGATCTCGCGCGCGCGGTGCGCGCCTTTGACCCGCGGAGCCACGGCCTCGATCCGGTCCGGCTTACGCGGGATGCGGCGCTCGCGCCCTACGCGACCTTCCGTATCGGCGGTCCGGCCGACCTGCTCTATGATGCGTCCGGTGCCGAGGATCTGGCGCGCGCGGTCGCCGGAGGGCGCGCCGCCGGATTGCCGGTCTTCGTCTTGGGCCTCGGCGCCAACATCCTGGTGGGGGACCGCGGCGTGCGCGGCTTGGTGGTCCGAAATGCGACCGGGGCCTTCCAATGGCACGCCGATGGCCGGGTCCGGGCCGAGAGCGGGGCCGTGATGCAGGATCTGGTGCTGGAGTCGGTGCGTCGCGGGTGGTCGGGGCTGGAGCACTACATCGGGATTCCGAGTACCGTGGGCGGGGCGATCTGGCAGAACCTGCACTTCCTCTCCCCCGCACCCGATCGCGCGCGCACGATGTTCATCGCCGAGGTCTTCGAGTCGTGCGAGATCCTCTCGGCGCAGGGGACGCGGGAGAGCGTCGGCGCGGACTACGTGAAGTTCGGCTACGACGATTCGATCTTCCACCATCGGGCCGACGTGATCCTCGCCGCCACCTTCCGTCTCGTCCGGGGCGACGAAGCGGTGCTGCATCGCATCCTGCAGGAGAACCTGAGCTGGCGCGGCGGACGTCACCCCTGGCTTGCCATCCATCCGAGCGCGGGATCGATCTTCAAGAAGATCGAGGGGGTCGGGGCCGGGCGTCTCATCGACCAGTGCGGGCTCAAAGGGTTCCGGATCGGAGATGCCCAGATCTCCCACCTGCACGCGAACATCATCGTGAACCTGGGCCACGCTACCGCCGCCGATGTCCGGGCCGTGATCACCCACGCGCAGGCCGAGGTCGCGCGCCGGCTGGGCCAGCATCTGGAGCCCGAGATCGGCTTCATCGGCGACTTCTAGCCTGCGGGAATACCGCCCTCCTCCGCACGCATCTGGTACCGCATTTCTCGATTCGTCCGCTACCGTAGGCCGGTCCTCCAACGGATCGGTCCATGCTCAGTCGCGTGCAGTCCGCCGCCGTCCTCGGTGTCGACACCTATCTGGTCGACGTCGAGGTCGACATCACCAACGGTCTCCCCTCCTTCAGCGTCGTGGGCTTGCCGCACGGCGCCGTGCGCGAAGCCCGGGAACGGGTGTATCCCGCGCTCGCCAATGCGGGATACAGCGTTCCGCTCAAGAAGGTGACGGTGAATCTCGCCCCGGCCGATGTGAGGAAGGACGGCTCCGCCTTCGATCTGCCAATCGCGCTCGGGCTCCTCGCCGCGAGTGGGCAGGTGCCCGACGAGCCGCTCCGCGGGCAGCTCATCTTTGGCGAACTCGGCCTGGAGGGGGATCTCCGGCCGGTCCGCGGCGCCCTCTCGATGGCGCTCGCCGCCCGGGCGGCCGGGTGCGCCGGGGTCATTCTTCCCGAGGGCAATCTCCGGGAAGCGGCGGTGGTCGACGGGATCGCCGTGCGCGGAGCGCGAAGTCTGGAGGAGGTCTGCCGCCACCTGACGGGGGAGGGAGAACTGCAGCCGGCCCGGGTCGATCTGGCGGAGTTGATGGCGGAGCGGCACGAGGACGTGGTCGATTTCAGCGACGTGAAGGCCCAGGCCTCCGCCAAACGCGCCCTCGAAGTCGCGGCCGCCGGCGGGCACAACATCCTGCTCATCGGTCCGCCCGGCGCCGGCAAGACGATGCTGGCCCGCCGTTTCCCGACCATCCTTCCTCCCATGTCCCTGGACGAGGCGCTGGAGACCACCAAGGTTCACAGCGTGGCGGGGCTGCTGGCGCCGGGGCAGTCACTGACCGTCGTCCGCCCCTTCCGGGCGCCGCATCACACAATCAGCGACGCGGGGCTGATCGGCGGCGGATCGAACCCCCGTCCGGGCGAGGTGAGTCTGGCCCACGGCGGGGTCCTCTTCCTGGATGAACTTCCCGAGTTCCGCAAGAATGTCTTGGAAGTGCTGCGCCAGCCGCTGGAGGATGGTCACGTCACCCTGAGCCGCGCGGCGGTGAGCCTGACCTATCCGGCCCGTTTCATCCTTGCCGCCGCGATGAACCCCTGTCCCTGCGGCTACCACGGGGACGCGACCCACCCCTGCCGCTGTCCCGCCGAAGCGGTGGAGCGGTACCTCTCGCGGATTTCGGGACCGCTCCTCGATCGGATCGACATCCATCTCGAAGTTCCTGCCGTCAACTATCGCGATCTCGCGGGGGACGTGCCGGCCGAGCCGAGCACGGCGATCCGAGCGCGGGTGGAGGCCGCGCGCCGGCGGCAGCGGGAGCGCTTCCGGGAGCGGCCGGGGCTCCACGCCAATGCGCAGATGACCGCGCGCGACCTGCGCAAGTGGTGCCGGGTGAACGATGAGGTCGAAGGGCTGCTCCGCGCCGCGATGACCAAGCTCGGGCTCTCCGCCCGCGCCTATCATCGGGTGCTCAAGCTGGCGCGCACGATTGCCGATCTGGCGGGAAGCGATGAGCTGGAGGCGCCACACGTTCGGGAAGCGATACAGTATCGGAGCCTCGACCGCCGGACGGCGGTCGGGGCGTAGACTGTGCGGGGATTGCTCCGCTCAGTGCCCGGTGATCGAGAGCAGTTGTTCGCGGGAGACCGCGGTGTGCGCCGTCTGATCCTCGATGGTCAGTCGCAGTCGATATTGTCCCGCCGGCAAATGGCCCAGGTCCACTTCACGCGTGACCCGGGTGGCCGAAGCGGTGGCGGGCTCATCGCTGGAGAGCGCGACACGGTTGGTCTTTCCTCCGCCGCGCACCGGGCGCAGCTCGAGCGCCGTCCGATAGGACCGGCCGGGGACGAGGCCGGCGAGCTCGTAGTAAATCGCCATCCGTCCTCCGGCCGGAAATGCATCGAGCGGGTTGAGCGCCACCGGACCCCAGGGTCCCTGCCAGGTGGTGGCGCCCCCCGGCAGCCCGGGAACAACGTCGCTCAGGGTGAGCGTGCCGCTCCGCGTGCCGATGGAGACGGCGCTCCGGCTGAAGCCAGCCGCGGCTTCGGTGCCCGGTTCCACGATCAGGGTCCGGACCGTGAACTCTCCATCGGGCAACAGGAGGTTGAGAAAACCGGTCAGCTTGGCTGAGGGAGAGAGCCGGGCGGGTGCCGCAAAGCTCCTGGTCGAATCCCACCGCACCACCGTCGCGCGCGCCGAGTCGACCGCCGTGATCTCAAAATGGAGGGTGTAGATCGCGCTGCCCCCGGTCTCCCGCGGCGTGAGCTGGTCCACCGGGACGGACCAGGGGACCAGCAGCCGGCCGAGTCCGTGGGGACCGCCGCCGACGGCCAGAAACTGGAGCGCGGCCGAGAGGGCGGGCCCGAGGATCCGAGGATAGCCGTCGGTTGTGGCAGCCCGCTGCCGATCCATCCGTTCCCGTTGTGCCTCCTGCTGGTACCAGTACAGCAGCGTGCTCTCCCGGCCGGTGGGATCCGTCAGGAGTGCCTGTTCCCGGTGGACGGCGAGGCGGAAGTACTGTGTCCCCAGGACGCCACGCGATTCCCAGAGGTCGGGCGGCAGGTCTCCCAACCATTGGGGAGCGATGGTGCCGAGGAAGGTGAGCACCAGGGGGCCCTGTGGCGTGCGATAGAGCCAGGATTCATTCGCGCCCCGATATGGATAGTTGCTGCGGGCGATCTGGTCCGGAGCCCCGTGGCGGATGTAGATCAGGCCGCGGTGGTCGAGCTCGCTCGCGGCCACGGCGGCGTCGAGCACGGTATCGCGGAAGGTGTTGACGAAAGGGAGGCGGTCCTGCCCGGCGGCGTCCCCGAAGGGATCGTGGGCACTGAACGGCATCTGTCCGCCGCGGAGCCGCACGAACCCGGTGAGGTGGAAGTGGGCCTGGGCATAGTTCCAGCGCCGCAGGTGTTCGGCCAGCCGTTCGCCGGGAGGGCGCAGCTCGGCGGCGTCGCGGCGGGCCCAGAAGAAACCGACTCCGGCTCCGAACGATCCGGCGGCCGCGAGTCCGGGGAGCTCCCCCGGCCCCGCGACGAGCGCCAGGTCGGCGCGATAGAGCTGCCGGCCCAGAACCCCGGCGCGCTCCGCCCCGGTGAGATATGCCGTCGCCGCCTCATCCCGCTGGCCCAGTGCCGTCAGGACACGGGCACGTTCAAGATCGGCGGCGCCGGAATCGCCCCCGCGCGCGGCATAGTCATCCAGCGCGCGGAGCGCCGCCTCGAACGCGCCGTCGTCGTAACGCAGGCGCGCGAGGATGAAGGCGAACCGGGCGTCACCGCCGGGGTCGGCCGCGAGGGTCTCGATCGTGCCACGGAACTGGTCCGCCGCGGCGGCATTCTGCGGCATCAACTCATCGGCGAGCAGCGAGTCGGCCGCGCGAAGGCGGGGGTCGAGCGCCAGCGAACGTTCGAGCGCGTTGACTCCATCCTCGAGGTAACTCACGCCGAGGGAGTGCCACGGCGTCTGCTTGGCGAAGGCGCCCAGGTCGGCGAGGGCGAGGGCCGTCTTGGCCCGTCCGAACCAAGCGTACGCCCATTCGGGATCGGCGAGCGTCAACCGGCCGAAGCGATCCCAGGCTCGATCCAATGCGGTCCGGCCCCGATCCCAGGTGGAGAGCCGCAACTGCGCGAAGCCCTCGCGCAGCATTCCGGCATCGTCCTTCGCCGACAGGCTGGCGGCCAGGGCGTTCGTGACTTCGGCGGGGGCCGCAAGAGCGGCCAGCGTGTCCCGCCAGGCGTCGATCCGGGCGCTGACCGCCGGGCTCTGGGCCAAAAGGGGGCCGGCAGGGAGGAACAGGACCGCGGTGAGAGGGAGGGCGAGGGAGCGGCGCATGGAGGCCAATCCGGGGTCGGGAGGATGGAGCGCCTGCGGAACGGAAGGTAGACGCCGCAGCGCGGTCTCGCCACACGGGTCATGCCGCTGGTGTCCGGTCGGGGGCGTGGTATTTTGGGGCAGTCCCCAACCGCACCTTCCACGGAGTTGCCCGTGCGCCTCCTGCCCCGCGATGAGCGTTTCTTCGACCTGTTCACTCAGGTCGCCGTCCTGAACGTCGAGGCGGCCAAGCAACTGGTCGAGCTCCTGAAGGCCGACCCGGACCGACGGGGTCCGATGGTCGAGGCGATCAAGCGGCTGGAGCATCAGGCCGACGAACTGACCCACGAGGTGGTCAATCGCCTCGACCGCAGCTTCATCACCCCCCTCGATCGGGAGGACATCCACACCCTGGCCTCCCGTCTCGATGACGTGCTGGACTTGATCGACGGGACCGCCCGGCGGGTCCAGATTTTCCGGGCGGGGAATGCTCCGGTCGGCGCGATCCGTCTGGCCGAGGTGATCCAGCGCGCCGCCGAGGAATTGCACCACGCCGTCAAGGTGCTGGAGAGCAACGATGCGGGGGTGGTGGTGGCCTCGTGCCTGAAGGTCAAGCGGCTGGAGGAGGAAGGGGACTCGACCTATCACGAATGGCTGGGCAAGCTCTTCGACGGCGCGGATGACGCGCTCACCGTCATGAAGTGGAAGGAGATCTACGACAACCTCGAGAAGACGCTGGACCACGCCGAGGATGTGGCCAACGTGCTCGAGTCCGTCTCCATCAAACACGGGTGACCATGTCGCCCACGGTGGTCTACGTCCTCGCCATCATCGCCGTCGCGCTGGTATTCGATTTCATCAACGGGTTCCACGACAGCGCCAACTCCATCGCGACGGTCGTCTCCACCCGGGTGCTCTCGCCGGGGGTGGCCGTTCTCTGGGCGGCGTTCTTCAACTTCGCCGCCGCCTTCACCGTCGGCACCGCCGTCGCGCTGACGATCGGGAAGGGATTGGTCAATCCTGCCGTGGTCGATCCCGCGCTCATCTTCGCGGCGTTGCTCGGCGCCATCGTCTGGAATCTGATCACCTGGCTGCTCGGGCTTCCCACCAGTTCCTCCCACGCGCTGATGGGCGGACTCGGCGGCGCGGCGATCGCCAAGGCGGGACTCGGCGCCCTCCTGCTGGCGGGCTGGGTCAAGCCGGTGCTCGCGATCTTCGTCTCGCCCCTCGTCGGCCTGGCGCTGGCGCTGGCGCTCACGGTGGGATTGGGATGGGGGTTGCACAAACTGCCGGGACAGCCGGTGGAGAAGACGTTCCGACGGTTGCAACTCGTGTCCTCGGCGCTTTTCTCCCTGAGTCACGGGGCCAATGACGCCCAGAAGACGATGGGGATCATCGTCGGACTGCTGGTCTCGACCCAGGCGGCGTTCGCGACTCAGCAGGGATGGCTCCATCATCTCTATCTCCCTTCGGCGGACAGCGTGCCCCTCTGGGTGGAGATGGGGGCGTACACCGCCATCGCACTCGGGACGGCGGCCGGTGGGTGGCGGATCGTGAAGACGATGGGAACCGGAATCACGAAGCTCCGGCCCTTCGGCGGATTCTGCGCCGAGGCCGCCGGCGGCACCAGCATCCTGCTGGCGTCGACGCTGGGCATCCCGGTCAGCACCACCCACACCATCACCGGCGCCATCGTCGGTGTTGGCGCCGCGCAGCGGCTCTCGGCGGTCCGGTGGGGCGTGGCGGGGCGGATCGTCTGGGCTTGGATCCTCACGATGCCGATGGCGGCCGTGATCGCGGCCATCTCCTACTTGGTCATTCGTTAGTCCTTGTCACCCTCCTCGGAGTTCCCGATGCGCTCCCATTGTGTTCGCGCGACGCTCGTCGCCATCCTGTGCGCACCCGCCGCGTTGGCGGCGCAGGACCACGGGGCCTTCATCGTCCGGCTCGGCAATGACACGGTCGCCGTGGAGCGTTATACCCGGAGCGCCGGTCAACTCGAAGGCGATCTCCTGGCGCGCTCGCCGCGCACCCGCTGGTTCCACTATACCGCGACGCTCCGTCCTGACGGCAGCGTCGGCCGATTCGCCGCCGAGCTGCGGCCGATCCCCGGGGCGCCGGCCGCCCCATCGGTCCGCATGACACTCGACTTCGGCAACGACTCCGTCATCTCGGTGACCACCGTCGGTGACAGCAGCAAGACGCAGCAGGTCGTCGTCGGGCCGGTCGCGCTGCCGATGTTTCCCAATTCGACTGTCCTCACGGAGCTCGCCCTCCGCGTGATGCTCACCCGTCACGCCGATAGTCTCGCGGTGGATCAGGTCTATCCCGGTGGCGCTTTCAAGTCGCGAACGGTCTTTCGCCGGCTCGGTCACGATTCGACGAGTTACGACTACTTCGGTTCGCCGGTCTACGTCCGAGTCGACCAGGCCGGGCGCGCGCTCGCGGTGGATGCGGGCCGGACGACCGTCAAGGTCCAGGTCGAGCGGGTCCCGAACGCCGGCATCGAAGCGCTGGCGATCGCGTTCGCCGCGCGCGACGTCGCGGGGCAGGGGCTCGGCGCCATCTCGGGTCGCGACACGACCCGCGGGGCCGTCGGCAGCGCGGCAGTGTGGGTGGACTATGGGCGTCCACTGGTCCGAGGGCGGGTCATCTTCGGAGGATTGGTGCCGTGGGGCGAAGTCTGGCGCACCGGCGCCAATGCGGCGACCCAGCTCTCGACCGACAAGGATCTCGTGATCGGCGGCGCCAGCGTCCCGGCGGGGAAGTACACCCTCTGGACCCTTCCCACGAAAGAGGGCGCGACTCTCGTCATCAACAGCCAGACCGGCCAGTGGGGCACCGAGTACGACGCGAAACGCGACTTCGCGCGGGTGCCGCTCACGGTCTCCGCGCTCGCCGCGCCGGTGGAGAGGTTCACGATCTCGATCGTGCCGGCGGCGAGCGGCGGGATGTTGACGATGGACTGGGATCGCACCCGATTCACCGTCCCGATGCAGCTCAAGTAGTCCGAGGGCCATCCCATTTACAATGAACCCCCGCCGAGTGGCGGGGGTTCGTCGTATGCGGGCGCTAGTCGTCGCCTCGGTGCCGCCGGTCGCGTTTGATCCCGGTCCGGCGGCGCTTGGATTCCAGCCGCCTTTCCTTGGAGGCCTTGGTGGGGCGGGTGGCCTTCCGGGCCCGCGGCACCTTCAGGGCCAGAGCCAGCAGCTCCTGAAAGCGCTCGATGGCGGCCTCGCGGTTCTGCAGCTGACTACGGCGGGAGTCGGAGACGATCCGGAGGACGCCGCTGGAGTCGACCCGGCGCCCGAGCCGGTGGCGGGCGCGCTGCCGCTGCTCGGGGGAGAGCGCCGCGGTCGCGGTGAGATCCCAGCGGAGTTCGATGCGCGAGGACGAGGTGTTCACATGCTGACCCCCCGGACCACCGGCGCGGGAGGCACGGAACTCAAGTTCGTTGCGCGGGATCCGGACTGAGCCGTTGATCGGGATCAGTCCCGGAAGGGCGCTGGATCGATCATCCATGCGGGGATGCTAACGCCGGCGCCTGCGCCGGGTAAGGCACCGTCGGCTCCCCTCGCCGGAGGCCCGCGATTACGTTTGACCGGGTGACCGACCTTGACGACCTCCGCACGCATCTCGCGACCCTCGGCCGCGTGGTGCTGGGCTATTCCGGCGGGGTGGACTCCGCCGTGCTCGCCGTCGCCAGCACCGAAGCGCTCGGCCCGGACGCCTTTCGCGCGGTGATCGGCCGGAGCGCGTCGTATCCGGCGGTGCAGTACCGGACCGCGCTCGATGTCGCCGCGCGTTACGCCGTCCCCCTGCTTGAGGTCGCGACGGGGGAACTCTCCGATCCCCTGTATCTCGCCAACGCCCCCGACCGCTGCTACTTCTGCAAGAGCGAGCTCTGGTCGGTCCTCGAACGGGTGCGCGACGAGCTCCACTTCGACCTGATCATCGACGGGACCAACGCGGACGATCTCGGCGAGCACCGGCCCGGCCTCAAGGCGGCGGCCGAGCGCAAGGTCCGCTCGCCGTTGGCGGAGCTCGGATGGACCAAGGCGATGATCCGATCGGCGGCGCTCGAACTGGGCCTGCCGCAGTGGGATGCCCCGGCCGCTCCCTGCCTCTCCAGCCGGATCCGGTACGGAGTCGCTGTCACGCCGGAACGGCTGGCGCAGGTGGAAGAGGCCGAAGTGTTCCTCCGCGCGCTCGGAGTGCGGGGAGATCTGCGGGTCCGCCATCACGGGGACCGGGCGACGATCGAGGTCACCCCGGCGATGTTCGATCAGATCATCGCGCGATGGGCCGAGGTCGAGGAGACGTTCCGCGCGCTCGGGTTCACCGCGGTGGCGCTCGATCCCGCCGGGTATCGCCGCGGCGGCCTGCTGGCCCTGGAGCCGGCGGCCGGCGGCTGATGCGTCTCTTCGCCGCCATCCCGGCATCGGCGCCGGCGCGAGACCAGGTGACCCGCCTGCTGCGCGAGCTTCGCGATCTGCGCTGGCCGGTGCGCTGGGTGGCGGAGGAAGGGATCCACCTGACGCTCAAGTTCTACGGAGAGGTGGCCGTGGAACGACTCGATGCCATTGCCGAGTCGATCGGCTTTGCGATCAGGGGGACCGGGCCGCTGGCCCTGGGACTCAGCGGGTTGGGCGGTTTTCCATCTATGGAGCGGGCCCGCGTGGTGTGGGCCGCGGTGGAAGCGCCTCCGGCGCTCGAACTGCTGCAGGACCGGATTGAGCGCCACGCCGAGGCGCTCGGATTCCCGCTGGAGGGAGCGACCTTCCGGCCGCACATTACCCTTGGTCGGGTGCGGGAAGGGGAGCATCTCAGGCCGGAGGTCGTCGCGCGGCTGCACGCGACCGCGCTCGCGGGAGATTTCACCGCGGACCGCGTTGTCCTCTACGAGAGCCGCCTCGGCGAACGCGGCCCGGCCTACGTGGCGATGCACACCTTTCCCCTCATCCCGTGATCGGCTGCCTGCGTAGCGCCTTCCGGCTCGCGGTCCTCTTGCTGCTCCTCCTGATCGCGGGGGCCGGCTGGCACTGGCGGCACGAGATCGGCGCGATGTGGGAGTTCTGGCGCGGGGGGAACGCGGAGGTGTTGCCGGCCACCGGATTCACGTCACCCCGAGCGTTGGTGTCGGCGCGCGATCGGGTCGACAGTCTCAATGGCTGGCGGGCCGACTCGGTGGTCCTGAGCGCCGCGCAGTTCGGGGCGTTGATGCTCGACGGCATGAGTGCTGAGGTGCGGGCGCGGCTCGATTCCACGGCGCTGACCTTGGGTGACCGGCGGGTCGAGCTCACCGGACGGCTCCAGACCAGCCTGATCCCGCGGGCCGCGCTCGGTCCCCTGGCGGGGTTGCTCCGTCCCTGGGAA